>NZ_LCWL01000042.1:0-15688 GCF_001441695.1 Alishewanella sp. WH16-1
CGGAGACGTGTGGATAAGTTACAGCTCTTCGCGGATATAGCGGATGCGCTCGTCTTCGTATACCTGGTAGATGTTTTGCAATAATGCTTTTAAATCATCCGATTGTTCGCCCATGCGGATACTCATAATTACTGGCGACACTGCGCGCTGCTCGTCCAGATCCAGATAGCTGACATCCTGGCGGATAAAAGCATGCATACTGCTGGGTACTATCGTCAGGCCTTCACCGGCGGCGACTAAACCGATAGCAATTTGCAGCTCCCGCACTTCAATCACCTTATTCGGCGTTAAGCCGCGATCATAAAACAGCGCCAGGATCTGATCGGCAAAGCTAGGTCGCGGCTGCTTTGGGAACACCAATAAAGGCTGATCAATCAGATCACGCAGCGTCAGCTTCTGGCCTTTTTTGGCCAGTGCATGCGAGGAAGGTAGCGCTACCATTAACGGCTCTTCGCGCAGCAAAATACGCCGGATACTGGGATCCTCGACCCTTAAGCGACCAAAGCCAACATCAATTTTGCCGGCTTTTAATGCTTCAATCTGCTCTGAGGTGGTCATTTCGTGCAGGGTCAGCTCTACGTTGGCATGTTGCTCGCGAAACTGGCGGATAATCCGCGGCAGCAAGCCATACAGCGTAGTGGCAACAAAACCAATCGATAAACTGCGCTCTATTTTGCCAACCCGCTGCGTCATGGTTTTGATTTCAGCACTTTTGGCCAGCAGCCGTTTCGCATGGGTATATAAAAATTTACCGGCTTCGGTCAGCTGCAACGGCCGGCTGCTACGTTCGAATAAGCTGACACCAAGTTCATCTTCTAATTGCTGAATTTGCCGGCTAAGTGGCGGCTGGGCAATAAAAAGCCGCTCTGCCGCCCGGGTAAAATTCTGCTCTTCTGCCACTGCGACAAAATACCGTAAATGCCGAATTTCCATCGTTTATACCTTTTTGGTATGGAGTTGATACCAACATAGTGTTGGAACTGCGATTAACGCCGAAGTATTGTCCGGTTATCCGATTTAACTATACCGAAACGATATGATCAAGGCGATTGAAACAATTCTGATAGATATCCCGACCATCCGGCCACACAAGTTGTCGGTAGCGACGATGAGCACCCAAACCCTGGTACTGGTGCAAATCCAAACTGACGACGGTTACAGCGGCTGGGGCGAAGCGACCACCATCGGCGGCCTGAAATATGGCGACGAAAGCCCGGAAAGCGTAGCGGTGAATATTCGCCAGCATATCGCGCCCTTATTACTGCAGCAAGATGAGCGTCAGGTCGGCGCCCTGATGTACCGCCTGCGCAAAAATATCCGCGGCAACCGTTTTGCCAAATGTGCGCTGGAAACTGCGCTGCTGGATATTCAGGCACAGCGTTTGGGTGTGCCAATGAGCGAACTTTTGGGTGGCCGCCTGCGTGACAGCGTACCGGTGCTCTGGACTCTGGCCAGCGGCGATACCGCCAAGGATATCGATGAAGCGCAGATGATGCTCGACTTGCGCCGCCATAACAGCTTCAAACTGAAAATCGGTTTAAACAACATTCAGCACGACGTTAACCATGTACTGGCAATTAAAAAAACGCTCGGTGCTGACGTCAGTATCCGCGTTGACGTCAACCAGGCCTGGTCTGAACTGCAGGCTACCACCGCGATCCAGCAGTTACAGGATGGTGGTATCGACTTAATTGAGCAGCCACTAAAAGCGGAAAACCGCGCCGGCATGGCACGGCTGGCACAGCGCTTTAGCGTGGCCATTATGGCCGACGAAACCCTAAACGGCCCGCAGGATGCGTGGGAAGTGGCCCGCCTGAATGCCGCTGATGTGTTTGCGGTAAAAATTGCTCAGTCCGGCGGCCTGACCCAGGCCAAAGAGCTTGGCACCATCGCCCGTTTAGCCGGCATTAGCCTGTACGGCGGCACCATGCTGGAGGGCGCTGTTGGCACTATGGCCTCGGCCCAACTGTTCGCCACCTTTGATGAACTGGAATTTGGTACCGAATTGTTCGGCCCGCTGCTGCTAAAGCAGGACATTCTGGCCGAGCCACTGCAATACCGTGATTTTGCGCTGCAACTGCCGACCACACCGGGTCTGGGGCTGGTGCTGGATCTTGACAAAATTGCTGCCTGGCGTCGCCCGGCTTAAGGAGCTTTAGCATGTTATTTCAAGTACGGATGGATGTAAGCATCCCCGCCCATTTAAGCGAAACCGAGGTCAACGACCTTAAAAATCGCGAAAAAGCGCTGGCGCAGCAACTGCAGCAAAGTGGCAAATGGCGCCATCTATGGCGCATTGCCGGCCAGTATGCCAACACCAGTATTTTTGATGTAGCCAGTAACGAAGAGCTGCACAACCTGCTGCTGTCGTTGCCGCTGTATCCCTTTATGCAGATTGAGGTCACACCGCTATGCCGGCATCCGTCCTCGATCCATGACGACGACCGTTAAACCACGCTCTCACTAATAATTTGATACCGACAGGGGACAACACCATGACACATAACGAAATCGACCAGTTAGTAAAAGGCTTTATTATCGACGCCGCCCAATCTGCAGCGAACCCGCGGGTACAGCAAATTGTACTGCGCTTGGTAAGTGACTTATTCAAAGCGATTGAAGATCTGGATCTTAGCGCCAGCGAAGTATGGAAGGGCTTAGAGTTTCTGCAGGAAGCCGGCGGCCGCATGGAGCTGGGCTTAATTGCCCCGGGCATCGGCTTAGATCGCTTCCTCGATATCCGTTTTGACGAAGCCGAAGCGAAGCTTGGTATCACCGGTGGCACGCCACGTACTATCGAAGGTCCGCTGTATGTGGCCGGTGCGCCTGTTACCAAGGGCTTTGCGCGACTGGATGACGGTACTGAGTCTGAGCAAGGCAAGGTGTTGTTTATGCAGGGCACCGTCTATGGCGCCGATGGCAAGCCGCTGCCGAACAGCCAGGTTGAAGTTTGGCATGCCAACCTGCTCGGTAACTACTCATTCTTTGATAAATCGCAGTCTGATTTTAACCTGCGCCGCACCATCATTACTGACGACAACGGCCGTTATCAGTTCCAGAGCATCGTACCTAAAGGCTACGGCTGTCCGCCAAATGGCAGCACCGCCAAATTACTGGGGTTATTAGGCCGTCACGGTCAGCGCCCGGCCCATATCCACTTTTTTGTCAGCGCCGCCGGTCATCGCAAACTGACCACCCAAATCAATATCGACGGCGACGAATACCTGTGGGACGACTTTGCCTTTGCCAGTCGTGAAGGCCTGGTGCCGCCGGTGGTTGAAGTCAGCGATCCGGCTGAACTGGCCAAGCATGGTGTCAGCAAACCGTTCGCCTCAATTGATTTTGACTTCCACTTAAATGCAGAAGTGGCGGCCGCGCCAACGACAGAAGTTGAGCGGCGTCGCGCCCAGGCCTGAGCTTAGGCTTAGTTCGCCAGGAGTTAACTCCTGGTTCTAACCGGGTTCCCTTGGCGCAGCAGTTGGGTAAGCCATAGTAGAGACTGCTGCGCCTTTTTTCAGGCTGTATGAAACTGATTTTGAGGTAACACACCATGTATATGATCGATCCGGACCGGCCGCTAAACGAGCGCACCCTGAACGACTTTTTAATTGAAGATCACGCCAAAGGCGACTACCGGCTGCATCGCAGCGCCTTTACCGACCAGCGTTTATTTGAGCTGGAAATGAAATATATCTTCGAAGGTAACTGGATTTACCTGGCCCATGAAAGCCAGATCCCAGATACCAATGACTACTACAGTACCTATATTGGCCGGCAGCCAATCTTTATTGCCCGCAACCGCGCCGGCGAGCTGAACGCCTTTATTAACGCCTGCAGCCACCGTGGTGCCCAGCTGTGCCGGCATAAAAAAGGCAACAAAGCCACCTTTACCTGTCCGTTTCACGGCTGGACCTTTAATAACAGCGGTAAGCTGTTAAAGGTTAAAGATCCGCTTGATGCCGGTTACTCAGAGTGCTTTAACAAAGAAGGCTCGCACGATCTGAAAAAAGTGGCGCGCTTTGAAAGCTACCGGGGCTTTTTATTCGGCAGTCTGAACCCGGACGTCGCCCCACTGGCGGAGTTTTTGGGCGAAGCAGCGAAAATCATCGATATGATTGTTGATCAATCAGCCGATGGCCTGGAAGTGCTGCGCGGCTCCTCTACCTATACCTTTGATGGTAACTGGAAACTGCAGGCTGAAAATGGCGCCGACGGTTACCACGTTTCTGCCGTGCACTGGAACTATGCGGCGACCACCAACCGCCGCAAAGAAGAAGCGGCCAAGCGTGAAGACAATATCAAAGCGATGGATGCCGGCCGTTGGGGCCAGCAGGGCGGTGGTTTCTATGCCTTTGAACAGGGCCACATGTTGCTGTGGACCAACTGGGCTAACCCGGAGGATCGGCCGAATTTTCCGCGTTATCAGGAATTTGCCGACAAATTTGGTCAGCACACAGCCGATTGGATGATCCAGCGCTCGCGCAACCTGTGTCTGTATCCGAACGTCTACCTGATGGATCAGTTCGGCAGCCAAATCCGTCTGTTACGGCCACTAAGCGTGGATAAAACCGAAGTTACCATCTATTGCATTGCACCTAAAGGCGAAGCGCCAGAGGCCCGCGCCCGCCGCATCCGCCAGTACGAAGATTTCTTTAACGTCAGTGGCATGGCCACTCCGGACGATTTGGAAGAATTCCGCGCCTGTCAGCAGGGTTATGCCGGCAAGGTGATGGAGTGGAACGATATGTGTCGCGGTGCCACGCACTGGATCCAGGGCGCGGATCAGGCCGCACAGGAAATTGGTTTAAAGCCGGTGATGAGTGGCCTGAAAACCGAAGATGAAGGCTTATACACAGTACAGCACAGCTACTGGTTAAAAGTAATGCAAGACGCTCTGGCCAAAGAAGGAGGCAAAGTATGAATAAGCTGAGTAATAGCGCGGTTGATTATCAGCAACTTTGTGCCTTTTTATACCGCGAGGCGCGTCTGCTTGATGACGAACAATGGGATGACTGGCTGCAGTGTTATCACGATGAGGCGCAGTTCTGGATGCCTTCCTGGGATGACGACGACAAACTGGTTACCGATCCGCAGACCGAAATTTCGCTGATCTATTATCCAAACCGCGCCGGTTTGGAAGATCGGGTGTTCCGAATCAAAACCGAACGTTCCAGCGCTACCATGCCGGATACCCGCACCAGCCATAACCTGAGCAATATCGAAGTGGTAGCGCAGCAGGGCGATTTCGTCACGGTGCGTTTTAACTGGCACACCCTGAGTCATCGCTACAAAACCACGTTCAGCCACTTTGGCATGTCGCGTTATGTGATTGATTTTAGTGGCGACAGCCCGAAAATCCGCGACAAGTATGTGGTGCTGAAAAACGATTATATCCATCAGGTTATTGATATTTATCATATTTAATTGCCGGGGAGCCTGCTATGACCTTTCGTATTGCCTTACAGTTTGAAGACGGTGTCACCCGCTTTATCGACTGCAAAAACGGCGAGCTGCTATCCGATGCTGCTTACCGCCAGAAAATTAATATTCCGCTGGACTGCCGTGACGGCGCCTGCGGTACCTGCCGCGGCTTTTGTGAGTCGGGCAAGTACGAGATGCCGCCTGAGCTGTATATCGAAGATGCGCTAACCCCGGAAGAAGCCGCACAAGGCTATATTCTGGGCTGTCAGATGCGGCCTAAGTCTGATTGCGTGGTGCAAATTCCGGCTTCGTCGACCAGCTGTAAAACCGGCATGGCCGAATTCGCCGGCACCCTGACGGCGCTTAGCCAGCCGAGCGATTCAACCATTTGCTTTACTATCGCGCCAGAGCAACCTGCTGCGCTAAGTTTTCTCGCCGGGCAATACGTTAAGGTCGCCGTACCGGGCACCCAGGATAGCCGTGCCTATTCGTTTAGCTCCGGCCCGGGGCAGGATAGCGTCAGCTTTATCGTACGTAATGTCCCGGGCGGCCTGATGAGCAGCTTTTTAACTGACAGTGCGAAAGTTGGCCAGGCCATGAGCTTTAGCGGCCCTTACGGCAGCTTTTATCTGCGACCAGTACAACGGCCGGTACTGATGCTGGCTGGCGGTACCGGCATTGCGCCCTTTATGGCGATGCTGGATGTGCTGGCGCAAACCGGCAGTGCTTATCCGGTCAACCTGGTATTTGGCGTAACCCATGATCAGGATTTAGTTGAGCTGGACAAACTAGATGCTTTTAAAGCCACGCATAGCTGGTTTGACTATCGCACTGTGGTGGCCAGCGACGCCAGTCAGCACCCGCGCAAGGGCTATGTTACGGCGCATATTGACGACACCTGGCTCAATCAGGGCGATGTCGATATCTATCTGTGCGGCCCGGTGGCGATGGTGGATGCGGTACGCAACTGGCTGAATACCGCACAAATCACCCCGGTAAGTTTCCACTACGAGAAATTCTCGGCCAGTGTCGGAGCTTAAGATGAACGCACGCTTTTTAAATAAAGTCGTCCTGGTTACCGGCGCAGCCCAGGGCATCGGCCGAGGTGTCGCCGAAGCGCTGGCACAGGAAGCCGCCAAGCTGGTATTGGTTGACCGCGCCAGCTTTTTGCCGGAGGTGGCCGCGGAAATTAAAGCCGCAACCGGCCTGGCTGACAGCGATGTTCTGACCGTGGAAGCTGATCTGGAAAGCTGGAGCGGTGCCGAGCAAATGGTGCAGGCGGCGCTGAAACAGTTTGGCCGCATTGATGTATTGATCAATAACGTTGGCGGCACCATCTGGGCCAAGCCATATCAGCACTATCAGCCGGATGAAATTGAAGCGGAAATCCGCCGCTCCTTAATGCCGACCTTATGGAGTTGTCGTGCAGTATTGCCAACGATGCTGGCGCAGCAAGGCGGGGCCATCGTTAACGTGTCATCAATTGCCACCCGCGGTATTAACCGCATTCCCTATTCGGCTGCCAAAGGCGGGGTTAATGCGTTAACCGCCAGTCTGGCATTTGAGCATGCGGCGGATGGCATCCGGGTCAATGCGGTCGCCACCGGCGGCACTGAAGCACCGCCGCGCAAAGTGCCGCGCAACCCCAAGCCACTGAGTGCCGACGAGCAGACCTGGTATCAGCAAATTGTCGATCAGACCATCGAATCGAGCCTGATGAAGCGCTACGGCAGCATTAACGAGCAGGTGCAGGCGATTTTATTCCTGGCCTCGGAGCAGGCCTCTTACATTACCGGCACTGTCTTGCCGGTCGGTGGCGGCGATCAGGGCTAAGCGGCAAACAGGGCGAACCAGCGCCGATAACTCTTTAACTTAAGCTTTGCCAGTTGCTGGCACAGTGAAGCAGGTGATCAGATGATAGATAAAACTGTGGCAACCGCCGCTGACGCGGTGGCGCAAATTTACGATGGCGCAACGGTGATGATTGGCGGCTTTGGCAGCGCCGGCCAGCCGGCTGAGCTGATTGATGCCTTAATCGCTCAGGGCGCGCGGGAGCTTACCATTGTTAATAACAACGCCGGTAACGGCGACACCGGGCTGGCGGCACTGTTAAAAGCCCGCCGGGTGAAAAAGATTATCTGCTCTTTTCCGCGTCAGTCCGACTCCTATGAGTTCGATGCGCTGTACCGTGCCGGCGAGATAGAGCTGGAATTAGTGCCACAGGGCAACCTGGCTTGCCGGATTCAGGCCGCAGGTTCAGGCCTTGGTGCAGTGTTTACCCCTACCGGCTACGGCACCTTGCTGGCCGAAGGCAAAGAAACCCGCGAAATCAATGGTAAACACTATGTGCTGGAATACCCGATCAGTGCCGACTTTGCGCTAATTAAAGCACAACAGGGCGATCGCTGGGGCAACCTGGTGTACCGTAAAACCGCGCGTAATTTCGGCCCCATTATGGCCGCCGCGGCTAAGGTCACCATTGCTCAGGTTAGCGAAATTGTGCCGCTGGGCGCGCTGGATCCGGAGCAGGTGGTAACGCCCGGCATCTTTGTTCAACAACTGGTTGCAGTATAAGGAGCCGCATGATGACCTATCAGCCATTAAGCCGTGATCAACTGGCGGCGCGGGTTGCCCGCGATATTCCGGAAGGTAGCTATGTTAACCTCGGTATCGGCTTACCAACGCGGATTGCCAACTTTCTCGATCCGGAAAAAGAAATCTTTTTACACAGCGAAAACGGCCTGCTGGGCATGGGTCCGGCACCGGCGCCGGGCGAAGAAGATCCGGAGCTGATTAACGCCGGCAAGGAGTTTGTTACCTTGCTAACCGGTGGTTGTTATTTCCATCATGGCGATTCCTTTACCATGATGCGCGGCGGCCATATCGATATTTGCGTACTCGGTGCCTTTCAAATCGCCGCCAATGGCGATCTGGCCAACTGGCATACCGGTGCTGCTGATGCCATTCCGGCTGTCGGCGGTGCCATGGATTTAGCCGTGGGCGCGCGCAAAGTCTTTGTTACTACCGATCATGTCACCAAAAAAGGCGAGCCGAAAATTGTTGAGCGCTCCAGCTATCCGCTGACCGGCGTCGGCTGTGTCGATCGCATTTACACCGATCTGGCGGTGATTGATGTGACACCACAGGGCCTGCTGGTACAGGAAATGGTACCGGGTATTACCCGTGAGCAGTTGCAGGCGATGACCGCTGCACCGCTGCAATTTTCCGCTAACTGTCAGTAAGCCCTAGGAGCTAACGATGAGTGAAGTCTATATTTGTGATGCCATCCGTACGCCCTTTGGCCGTTTTGGTGGTGCCTTAGCTGCCGTACGCGCCGATGATCTGGCCGCGGTACCGATTAAAGCCTTAATGGCCCGCCAGCCGCAGGTTAACTGGCAGGCGGTGGATGATGTGGTCTATGGCTGCGCCAATCAGGCCGGCGAAGATAACCGCAACGTAGCGCGAATGGCAGCCTTACTGGCCGGCTTGCCGGTCGAAGTGCCGGGTACTACCGTTAACCGGCTCTGTGGCTCCAGCCTGGATGCCCTTGCTATTGCGGCCCGCGCTATAAAAAGTGGCGAGCAGCAATTACTGATTGCCGGTGGCGTGGAAAGTATGTCGCGGGCGCCCTTTGTGATGGGTAAGGCTGACAGCGCTTTTTCGCGCAATCAAAAAATTGAAGACACCACCATCGGCTGGCGCTTTATCAATCCGCTAATGGCAGAGTTGCATGGTGTCGATGCGATGCCCGCCACCGCCGAAAATGTTGCCGAAGATTTTAATATCAACCGCGCCGATCAGGACGCTTTTGCACTGCGCAGCCAACAGCGCGCCGCCGCAGCAAAACATGCCGGTATTCTGGCGGCAGAAATTACGCCGGTATTGATCCCACAGCGTAAAGGCGAGCCGTTAGTCATAAGCGAAGACGAACACCTGCGCCCGGATACCACCCTGGCGGCGTTACAAAAGTTAAAGCCGGTAGTCAAAGCCAGCGGCACGGTCACGGCTGGCAATGCTTCCGGCGTCAACGATGGTGCCTGTGCACTGTTACTGGCCTCGGCAGCGGCTGTCAAAGCGCAGCAACTGAGGCCGCGCGCCCGTATTTTAGGTACTGCCGTCGCCGGCGTCGCGCCACGGATTATGGGCTTCGGCCCGGCACCGGCAGTAAAAAAGGTGCTGGCGTTAACCGGGCTTGCTCTGCAGCAAATGGATGTCATTGAGCTAAACGAAGCCTTTGCCGCGCAGGCACTGGCAGTTACCCGCGATCTGGGTCTGGCCGATGATGACGCCAGAGTCAACCCTAATGGCGGCGCTATTGCGCTCGGTCATCCACTGGGCGCATCCGGCGCGCGGCTGGTCATCAGCGCTTTACAGCAGCTGGAACGTAGCGGTGGTCGTTATGGTTTATGCACCATGTGTATCGGCGTCGGTCAGGGCATCGCCATGATTATCGAACGGCTGGAGGCAGCAGATGTTCGTTAAAACCGACGATAGGGTGCAACTTTACTATCAAACTGCCGGTGATCCGGCCAATCCGGCGCTGCTGCTATCCAACTCGCTGGGTACCCGCTGGCAAATGTGGCAGCCGCAACTGGCGGCTCTGACCAAACACTTTTATCTGATTAGCTACGACAGCCGCGGGCACGGCGAGTCGGATAAACCCGCCGGTCCTTACAGCCTGACCCGGCTGGGGCAGGACGCACTATGCGTTTTGGGCGCGCTTGGCATTAAAAAGGCGCATTTTTGCGGTATTTCGATGGGCGGCTTAACCGGGCTATGGTTGGCAGTCTATGCGCCGGAGCGGTTTTTAAAGATCGTCGTAGCTAATACCGCGGCGAAAATCGGCACAAAAGAAGGCTGGCAGAGCAGGGCAGCAGCGGTGCGTGAACAAGGCCTGGCAGAGCTTGCAACATCAGCGCCGCAGCGCTGGTTTACCCCGGGCTTTATTCGCAAGCATGCCGCTTTAGTTGAGCAGTTAACGGATACCTTAGCCGAGCAAGATAAGGAGGGTTATGCCGCCTGCTGTGACGCCCTGGCCGAGGCAGATTTACGCGCGGATCTGTCACGGATCCAGTTGCCGTTGTTGGTGATTGCCGGCAGCGCCGATCCGGTAACCACAGTGGCAGACGCCGAGGCGATTGTACAGGCTTGCCCCAGTGCCAGCCTGGTGTCGTTAAAAGCCTCGCATATCTCCAATCTGGAACAACCCGCAGCCTTTAACCGGGCGCTAAGTCAGTTTTTGCGGGCTTAACCTTTCTTTACAACTGCAGCGGACAGGGTTGTGTGCTGCAGCTTTACTTTTTCAGACGTTCAAAATGCTACTTTAAAAAGTGATGAGTGCACTTTTACCACTGTATAAGTTTCATCGCTGTCTGCCAGAACATTTGAACCGAACCGCCAGGCTGCTACCAGCCGATATTGCACGCAAAGACGCCGTGAACCCATCCGTGGGGGCTCCTCTTTCGCATCCATGCGAAAGACGCTTTGCTTAGCAATATCGGCTCGCTGCCTGGCTGCAAAGGCGCTACTTGCGACACCATTTGAGAGTTTCCCCGGAGTTGGATTTAGCTCACTGAAGTTTTTCGCTGCCTGACAGAGCATCTGAATCGAACCGCCAGGCTGCTACCAGCCGATATTGCACACAAAGACGCCGTAAATACATCCCTGTAGGCTCCTGTCCGGCATCCATGCCGTACACGCTTTGTTTAGCAATATCGGCTCGCTGCCTGGCTACAAAGGTGTTACTTGCAACATCAGTCGAAAAACTTTCTCATAGTTCTATATAGCTCAGTTGGTTTTTTTACTTTCTGTAAGTATATTTTAAGTCAACCTCGATGTTGTTAATAACCAGCCAATCCGGCTGAAGCGAGCAGGCAGATGCTATAGTCATAATGCCCAAGAACGCTTGGCAGTATGATATTGAACGAGGTGGTAAGCATTCCGTGCACTTTGTAAGGGAATGTATTTTTCAGGGATGAAAAATGCAAGCGTACAGGGATGTATCCACAGCGTGTCCCGTCAAAGTTGCACGGTGTGCTTGCCGCCGGATGCGCTTATCCAGACGCTTTAAGGTAGTTTTTTGCAGCAAGCCCCGCCTGTTTTTCAAGCATATCCAAACCCGAATAGCAATAGTTTTCCATACTTTCTCGGTATAGTGACATACTGATTCGGTGTTGGATTATCACGCTATAAGCAGCGTATCTTCTGGTTAATGGTGAAAAATACACCATACCGATAGGGTTGCCTCGCCAGCCTATCCATCAACAGGAAGATAGAGAGAACACCGCAATGCCAAACACAACAATACACCCTGCCGGCAGTAACCGGCCCGACAACAGGCTCGATGTCAACCAAACCATCGACAACGCCCGCTTTAACCGCTTTCACTGGCGGGTACTGCTACTCTGTGCACTGATTATTATCTTCGACGGCTACGATCTGGTGATATACGGTGTCGTGCTGCCGGTACTGATGCAGGAATGGCAACTTACCCCAATGCAAGCCGGTGCCCTTGGCAGCTACGCATTGTTTGGCATGATGTTCGGCGCACTGTTTTTTGGTCCGCTGGCCGACAAAATTGGCCGCAAAAAAGCCATCGCCATCTGTGTGGTGCTATTTAGCGGCTTTACCTTTTTAAACGGCTTTGCCCGTGATGTGACTGAATTCGCCATTTGCCGCTTTATTGCTGGTTTAGGTATTGGCGGCGTGATGCCCAATGTGGTGGCGCTGATGAACGAATATGCGCCGAAGAAAATCCGCAGCACCCTGGTTGCTATTATGTTTAGCGGCTATTCGGTTGGTGGTATGTTGTCGGCTGGCCTCGGCATTTGGCTTTTGCCCAACTTTGGCTGGGAAGTTATGTTCTATCTTGCCGGCATTCCGCTGTTATTACTGCCGTTGATTATGCTGTCACTGCCTGAGTCGGTTGGCTTTTTAATTAAACGCGGCCGTCATAGCGAAGCGCGGCAAATGCTGCAAAAGGTAGAGCCGGCGTTGTCATTAACCACGCAATCCGAATTGCTTTTGGCCGACAATAAACCTGCTGGTAAACCGGTTAAAGAGCTATTTACCGACGGTCGTGCGCTGGGCACCCTGATGCTGTGGCTGGCGTTTTTCTGCTGCTTGCTGATGGTGTATGCGCTGGGTTCCTGGTTACCGAAGTTAATGGCCAATGCCGGCTATAGTCTGGGCTCCAGTTTAGCATTCCTGCTGGTACTGAATTTTGGTGCCATCTTTGGTGCGGTCGGTGGCGGTGTACTGGGTGATAAACTAAATCTACCCAAGGTATTGGCGGTGTTTTTTGCTATTGCCGCGGTGTCTATTACCTTACTTGGCTTTAAACCACCGATGGTTGTGCTGTATTCACTGATTGCCATTGCCGGCGCCACCACCATTGGCAGTCAGATCCTGCTGTATGCCTGTGCCGCACAGTTCTATAACCTGAATATCCGTTCCACCGGTCTTGGCTGGGCGTCGGGAATTGGCCGTAACGGCGCCATAGTGGGTCCCTTGCTGGGCGGCTCTTTGCTGGCGATTAGCCTGCCATTGCAACTGAACTTTATGGCCTTTGCCGTACCCGGCGTGATTGCATCTGTGGCGATGTCGGTGTTTGTATTAAGCCAGCGCAGGGGCAAGGCAGCACCGGCTTTTGTCTTACAAAAACAACGGGTATAAGCAATGCGAACTCTACTGCGGGATAGCTCAGTATCAGCGTTGGTGGCCGGTTTAATTGCGACCTTGATTTCCTATGCCGGCCCTTTGTTGATTATTTTTCAGGTTGCCGCTGTGGCGGAGTTACCCGCAGCCCTGCTGAGCTCTTGGATCTGGGCCATCTCGATTGGCAGTGGTGTACTGGGCATTGCCCTCAGTTATTACTACAAGGTGCCGGTGATTATCGCCTGGTCGGCGCCCGGCTCAGCGCTGCTATTAACACTGTTACCGGGATTAAGTTATGCCGAAGCCGTTGGCGCTTATCTGATGACCGCGTTGTTGCTACTGCTGCTGGGGCTAACCGGTGCCTTTGACCGGCTGCTAAAGCTGTTACCGCCGGCCATTACGGCAGCTATGTTGTGTGGCATCTTACTGCAGTTTGGCATGGCGGTATTTGGGGTATTGCCGCAAAACCCGCTACTGGTCTTGTTAATGTTACTGGCTTATCTGCTGGGGCGGCGCTTTTTACCGCGTTACGCCATCGTGCTGGTATTACTGACCGGGCTAACCATAGCATTGTGGCAGGGGCAGGTCGATACCAAGCTGATCAGCTGGCAGTTAGCCACAGTGGTGTGGACTACGCCGGTATTTAGCCTGCAGGCTTTGCTTAATGTGTCGGTGCCGCTATTGCTGGTGGCACTAAGCGGCCAGTTTATGCCGGGTATGGCAGTGCTACGACAAGCCGGTTACCCACTGGCCGCCAGCCCTCTGTTAACCCACAGTGCGCTGGGCAGTGCAGCGCTGGCGCCCTTTGGTTGTCATGGTTTAAACCTGGCCGCCATTACTGCGGCGATCTGCACTGGCAAAGATGCGCATCCGGATCCTGCCAGGCGCTATATCGCTGGTATCAGTGGTGGTGTGGCGTATCTGCTGCTGGGGATCTTTGGCGGCACCCTGGTGGCACTGTTTAGTGCTTTTCCCAGGGCTTTTATTGCGGCCTTAGCGGGGCTGGCGCTGTTTGGTGCTATTGCCGGCGCCTTGCACTCTGCCATGGCAGAGCCCAAAACCCGCGAAGCCGCCCTGATTACCTTGCTACTTACCAGCTCGGGCGTCAGCTTATTCGGTCTGGCTGCCGCCTTTTGGGGCCTAACCGCCGGCTTACTGACCCATGTTGTACTTACTTATAAACAGAACGAACTAACACCCTAATACTTTTTCGACAGGATTTTTTATGCGCAATGATATGTGTGGCGGCTTCGTGCTGCCTGAATTTAGCAAAACAAACCGCTCTAAAGCAGCTAAGTCTTTATCTTATATCGTTTTTAGTCTTGCAGCTGTTATTGCCAATGCCGCACAGGCTGACGGGGAAATCACCCCACTGTGGCAGGATAGCAAGCTTGATTTACAGCTAAGAAACTACTATTTCTCGCGTGAGTTTAGCGATCTTAAAAGTCCGGGGCCACGGCGCACAGCCGAATGGGCACAAGGCGCGGTGGCAAGCTTTAAATCCGGCTATAGTGCGACGCCGCTGCAAGTCGGTTTTGATTTGCATGCCTTCGCCGGCGTTAAGCTCGACAGCAGCCGCAGCAAAATCAATAGCGGTTTACTGGCATTGGACGACGATGGCACTGCCGCCGACAGCTACGGCCGGCTGGCCGGTACGCTAAAACTAAAGGCCGGCGGCACTGAGTTAAGAGTAGGGGAGTTGCTGCCGAATTTGCCGGTATTAACCTATAGCGATATCCGGTTATTACCGCCAACCTATCAGGGCGCCAGTTTGCATTCTGTGCTGAGCAGCAAGCTAACATTACAGGCTGGCTATCTGGAAAGTACTAGTCTGCGAAACCGCGCCGGGCGCGATAAATTACAGGCTATGCTGGGGCATGTGCCGCAGCGCCAGGTCAGCAGCGACAGCTTTCGCTATCTTGGCGCTGATTATCAGTTAACGGCGAACAGCCAGTGGCGGCTTTGGTATGCGCAGCTGGAAGATCTCTATCAGCAAGCCTATCTTAACTGGCAGCAGCAAATTGCACTGAATCAGCAGTTGCAGTTTAAAGCCAATCTTGGGGTGTTTTCGGCGCAGGAGCATGGCCGTGCACTATTAAACCAGCTGGATAACCAGGCCTTTTACGCGCTGTTTTCGCTAAAGCAGGGCGCACATACCGGCTATATGGGTTATCAGCAAATGCGCGGCGACAGCGCCTTCCCTCGGGTATTTGCCAATGTCAGTATTCTGGGTAACGAAGTACCAACTTTTGAATTTGCCTCGGCCGGCGAAAAATCCTGGCAACTGCGTTACGACACCGACTTTGGCCACTTTGGCATACCGGGTTTAAGCAGCACCCTGCGCTATATTAAAAGTCATGGCGCCCGGGTGGGAACGGTAACTGATGGCGAGGCCTTTGAACGCGATCTCGATCTGGCTTACAGCGTGCAGCAAGGCGCATTAAAAGGCTTAAGCTTGCGGCTACGCAATGTCACGGCGCGCGCCAATTACCGCACCGATATCGACGAAAACCGCATTATTGTGCAGTACAACCTGACGTTTAACTAAGGCATAGTGATACCCGCAAAGCGTGCGCCCGCCAACTAACAAAGTTATCCACAGCACTCCGGT
>NZ_LCWL01000111.1:0-15203 GCF_001441695.1 Alishewanella sp. WH16-1
TTCAAATTTAGCCTTAGCCATTTGTAGACCCTTCTTAGTCAGAATTTAGGCCCTGCCGAAACCGGGCCTGTTAATCATTAATCGTATGCTTTACGTGAAGCGATAATCGCTTCCGTGACATTGCTCGGTGCTTCCTGGTAGTTCAGTGGCTCCATCGAATAGGAGGCACGGCCCTGACTCAGTGAGCGCATATTAGTGGCATAACCAAACATTTCGGACAGCGGCACATTGGCAGCGATAATTTTAATACCGCCCGGTGCATCTTCCATACCGTTGATAATACCGCGCCGACGGTTTAAATCACCAACGATGTCGCCCATAAAGTCTTCTGGCGTCACTACTTCAACCTTCATAATAGGTTCCAGCAGTACAGGCTTGGCCTGCAGTGCGCCTTTTTTGAAGCCCATTGAAGCGGCAATTTTAAATGCCATTTCACTCGAGTCAACATCGTGGTAAGAGCCGTCAAACACCGTGACTTTAACGTCGATTACCGGATAGCCCGCTAATACGCCGTTTTTCATCTGCTCTTGAATGCCCTTGTCGATTGCCGGAATAAATTCTTTTGGAATTACCCCACCGACCACGGCATTTTCAAACTTATAACCTTCGCCTTCCGGTAACGGCTCCAGCCGTAACCAACAGTGACCAAACTGACCACGACCACCAGATTGACGAACAAACTTACCCTCAACTTCCGTTTTGCCGCGCAGCGTTTCGCGATATGAAACTTGTGGTTTACCCACGTTAGCTTCAACCTTGAACTCACGCTTCATGCGGTCAACGATGATATCGAGGTGTAACTCGCCCATACCTGAGATAATGGTTTGTCCGGTTTCTTCGTCGGTATGTACCCGGAAAGACGGATCTTCCGCTGCCAGTTTACTTAGGGCAACGCCCATTTTCTCCTGGTCGGCTTTGGTTTTCGGTTCAACTGCGACAGAAATTACCGGCTCAGGAAACTCCATCCGCTCAAGAATAATCGGATTATCCTGATCACAGAGAGTGTCACCTGTTGTTGTGTCTTTCAAACCAATTGCTGCCGCAATGTCGCCGGCCCGAACTTCTTTGATTTCTTCACGCGCATTGGCATGCATTTGTACAATGCGGCCAATTCGCTCTTTCTTGTCTTTTACTGAGTTGTATACCGCTGAGCCTGACTCAACAACACCTGAGTAAACACGGAAGAAAGTTAAAGTACCAACAAAGGGGTCGGTAGCAATTTTAAATGCTAATGCAGCAAATGGCTGATCATCACCGGAAACCCGAATACCTTCAGACTCGTCCGGTAAAATACCGCGAATGTCTTTAACTTCGGTTGGTGATGGCAGGAAATACACCACATTATCCAGCATGGCCTGTACGCCCTTATTTTTAAAGGACGAACCGCACATCACTAATACGACTTCGTTGCTAAGCGTTAGCTTGCGCAGCGCCTGACGGATCTCTTCTTCAGTGAATTCTTCACCTTCCAGATAACGATCCATCAGCTCTTCGCTGGCATCGGCTGCCGCCTCGATCATGTTCTGCCGCCACTCATTACATTCATCCAGCATCGCTGCCGGGATGTCTTCATAAGTAAAGGTCATACCCTGATCGTCTTCGTTCCAGTTGATTGCCTTCATTTTGATCAGGTCAATCACGCCTTTGAACTGGTCTTCGGCGCCAATAGGTAACTGGATCGGTACGCAGCGGGAATTCAAACGATCATTCGCCTGTTTTACCACGCGCAAGAAGTTAGCACCGGTGCGATCCATCTTGTTGACGTAGATCATCCGCGGCACTTCGTATTTGTTAGCTTGTCGCCATACAGTTTCTGTTTGTGGCTGTACACCTGACGAGCCACACAGCACCACTACCGCACCGTCAAGCACCCGCAACGACCGTTCGACTTCAATAGTGAAGTCTACGTGGCCGGGGGTATCAATCAGGTTAATTCGATGCTGCTCGAACTGCTGCGACATACCAGACCAGAATGCAGTCGTTGCCGCTGAGGTAATAGTAATACCCCGCTCTTGCTCCTGCTCCATCCAGTCCATTGTTGCCGCACCATCGTGCACTTCACCAATCTTATGCGAGCGGCCTGTATAAAACAGGACGCGCTCGGAAGTAGTGGTTTTGCCGGCATCAACGTGAGCACAGATACCAATGTTACGGTAACGTTCGATTGGAGTTGTACGTGCCACAATAATTTCCTCTCAGTTAAGAAATTCTTACCAGCGGAAGTGTGCGAACGCTTTGTTCGCTTCGGCCATACGGTGCACGTCTTCACGTTTCTTAACCGCTGAACCTTTATTCTCGATTGCGTCCAGCATCTCGCCTGCGAGACGCTGAGCCATAGATTTTTCACCACGTTTACGGGCAGCTTCTACTAACCAGCGCATGGCTAAAGCATTACGACGCACCTGACGAACTTCACACGGCACCTGGTAGGTAGAACCACCCACGCGACGTGATTTAACTTCAACAGATGGACGAATGTTATCCAGAGCAACTTCGAACAGGTCGATATGCTCTTTCTTAGATTTCGTTGCTGCAATATCTAATGCGCCGTATACAATTGATTCGGCGATTGATTTTTTACCGTCGACCATTACGACGTTTACAAATTTGGCCAGTAATTCGCTTCCGAACTTAGGATCTGGAAGGATTTTACGTTGACCGATGACGCGTCTTCTAGGCATTCGAAACTCCGATTGCTTCAGGTGATTCCAAAACTTTTAATACAATAAATAAAAAAAGTTGTTTAGTTTGGCCTTACTAACGGAGTACCGTTATTTCTTAGGCCGCTTGGCGCCGTACTTAGAACGGCCTTGTTTACGGTCTTTTACGCCTGCACAGTCTAATGTGCCACGTACGGTGTGGTAACGCACACCTGGAAGGTCTTTTACCCGGCCACCGCGGATCAGCACTACGCTGTGTTCCTGCAGGTTGTGGCCTTCACCACCGATGTAAGAAGTTACTTCGAATCCGTTGGTTAAACGAACGCGGCATACTTTACGTAATGCAGAGTTTGGCTTCTTAGGTGTAGTGGTGTATACACGGGTACAAACACCACGCTTTTGCGGGCAAGCTTCAAGCGCCGGTACGGTGCTCTTGGCTACTACCTGGCTGCGCGGCTTACGCACTAGCTGGTTGATTGTTGCCATTAAATACTCCTGGTTAATAAAACCCAATAAACGTGAAAAATTCCGCCCCCGAGAATGAGGCCGCGGAATTCTAATGGTCAAGCTTTGACCTGTCAAGTTACAAAGCACGCTGCCGACGTTTTAATGCCGGCAGGTGTTGTTTCTTGCTTACTCGTCGTTGCCCGATAAATCCATATTCAGTGCATCAGTCAGAGCCTGTTCGGCCGACTCCGCACTCATTACCGGTTCAACAACGTCATTATTGCCGCCACGCAGGCGGGCGCGGTTCTGGTGATAGGCAAAGCCTGTACCAGCCGGGATCAAACGACCCACAATAACGTTTTCTTTCAGACCACGCAGTTCGTCAACTTTACCGCCTACGGCAGCTTCAGTCAGAACGCGGGTGGTCTCCTGGAACGAGGCCGCAGAAATAAAGGAATCGGTAGACAGGGACGCCTTAGTGATACCTAACAATACGCGCTCGTATTGTGCAGGCATCTTATTGGCATTTTCCAGTTCACGATTCGCGATATTGACGCGCGCGACTTCCGCTTGTTCGCCTTCCAGGAACTCACTATCGCCAGGATGCGTGATTACGCACTTACGCAGCATTTGACGAATAATGGTCTCAATGTGCTTGTCGTTGATCTTTACACCTTGCAGACGGTAAACGTCCTGTACTTCGTTCACAATATAGCTGGCAACATGGTGAATACCACGCAGACGCAGGATGTCATGTGCTGACTCCGGACCTTCTGACAGCACTTCACCTTTCTCAATGCGTTCACCTTCAAACACGTTGACCTGACGCCATTTCGGGATCATCTCTTCATGAGCTTCACCCTGATCCGGTGTAATCACCAGACGGCGTTTGCCTTTGGTTTCTTTACCAAAGCCAATGACACCTGAGATCTCAGCCAGAATGGCCGGGTCTTTAGGTTTACGCGCTTCGAACAAGTCAGCAACGCGTGGCAGACCACCGGTGATGTCGCGAGTTTTTGAGCTTTCCTGAGGAATACGTGCCAGTACAGTACCGGTAACCACGTTATCACCATCGGCCACTTCAATAGTGGTGAAGCTCGGCAGGCGGATTTCCTGCAGACCGCCATCGTCCGTCGCCAGAATCAGCTTCGGCTCTTTGGCGTTCGCTTTAGCCAGGTCTTTCACTACAGTACGGGTTAAGCCGGTCAGCTCATCCATTTGTACTTCAGTGTTGGTATCGTCAACATCACTGAACGACACTTTAGCGCCACGCTCAACGATAATTGGGTGTGAGTGCGGATCCCAGTTAGCGACGATCTGGCCGGCAGTGACTTTTGCATTGTCATCTGTGGTCAGGATCGAACCGTATGGCAGTTTATAACGCTCTTTCTCACGGCCTAACTCGTCAAATACCGTCACCTCAGCTGAACGTGACGTGATAACAATCTTGTTATCAGCATTACGAACAAACTTGGCGTTGTGCAGTTTTAACGTACCGGCATTCTTAACCTGGACACTGTTCTCTGCGGAGGCCCGTGACGCCGCACCACCGATGTGGAAGGTACGCATTGTTAACTGAGTACCTGGTTCACCGATTGACTGCGCAGCGATAACACCGACTGCCTCACCTGGGTTAATCAGGTGACCGCGCGCCAGATCCCGGCCGTAACACTTGGCACAAACACCAAAGTCGGTTTGACAGGTAATAACTGACCGTACGTGCACTTCGTCAATTGAGTTTTTCTCAATCAGGTCACAAAGTTGCTCGTCCAGCATGGTGCCGTCAGCGACCAGTACTTCACCTGTAGTTGGTGAAACGATATCACCAATCACTACCCGGCCCAGCACCCGCTCACGCAGACCTTCTACCACGTCACCACCTTCAATCAGTGGTTTCATGATAATGCCTTGCTCTGAACCACAGTCATGCTCAGTAACAACTAAGTCTTGCGCCACGTCAACCAGACGACGGGTCAGATAACCCGAGTTTGCTGTTTTCAGTGCCGTATCGGCCAAACCTTTACGCGCACCGTGGGTTGAAATGAAGTACTGTAGTACGTTCAGACCTTCACGGAAGTTCGCAGTAATTGGTGTCTCAATGATTGAGCCATCTGGCTTCGCCATCAGACCCCGCATTGCTGCCAGCTGACGGATCTGCGCCGGTGAACCCCGGGCACCAGAGTCAGCCATCATATACACTGAGTTGAACGACTGCTGCTGTACAGTATTGCCGTCGCGATCAACCACGTTTTCTTTCGACAGGTTATCCATCATCGCCTTAGATAAGGCTTCGTTAGCGGTTGACCAAATGTCGATAACTTTGTTGTACTTTTCACCGGCGGTAACCAGACCTTGTTGGAACTGGTCCTGGATCTCTTCTACTTCTTTCTCAGCTGCGTCGATGATCTCGGTTTTCGCCGCTGGAATCACCATATCGTCAATACCAACCGACACACCTGATAACATTGCGTAATGGAAACCGGTGTACATGATCTGATCCGCTAAAATAACGGTTTGCTTCAGACCGATGCGGCGGTAAGCACCATTCAACAGGCGAGAAATCTGCTTCTTACCCATTGCCTGGTTAACGGAGTCGAAACTCAGACCTTCCGGCAGAATGGAGTACAGGATAGCCCGACCAACAGTGGTATCTTTAACTGCAGTGCTACTGGTTTTGCTGCCGTCTTCCTGAATCGTGATTTCAGTCATTCGCACTTTAACTTTGGCATGCAGGCTGGCAACACCGGCGCGGAACGCTTTTTCGGCTTCTTTCGGGCTCTTGAACATCATGCCCTCACCTTTCGCGTTTACCGCTTCGCGCGTCATGTAGTACAGACCCAATACAACGTCTTGTGACGGAACAATGATCGGCTCACCGTTCGCTGGCGACAGGACGTTATTGGTCGACATCATCAGAGCACGAGCTTCTAACTGCGCTTCCAGCGTTAACGGTACGTGTACCGCCATCTGGTCACCGTCGAAGTCAGCGTTATAGGCCGCACACACTAATGGGTGCAGTTGGATCGCTTTACCTTCAATCAGTACCGGCTCAAATGCCTGGATACCCAGACGGTGCAGGGTTGGTGCACGGTTCAGCAATACCGGATGCTCACGGATAACTTCGTCAAGGACGTCCCATACTGCACCTTCTTCGCGCTCAACCATTTTCTTGGCGGCTTTGATAGTGGTGGCTAAACCACGGGCTTCCAGCTTGCCATAGATAAACGGCTTGAACAGTTCCAGTGCCATTTTCTTCGGCAGACCACACTGGTGTAAACGCAGCGTAGGACCTACGGTAATTACCGAACGACCTGAGTAATCTACGCGCTTACCTAACAGGTTCTGACGGAAACGACCCTGCTTACCTTTGATCATATCAGCCAGAGACTTCAGCGGACGCTTGTTGCTACCGGTGATAGCCCGGCCGCGACGACCGTTG
Source organism: Alishewanella sp. WH16-1 (assembly GCF_001441695.1). NCBI lineage: Bacteria > Pseudomonadati > Pseudomonadota > Gammaproteobacteria > Alteromonadales > Alteromonadaceae > Alishewanella > Alishewanella sp. WH16-1. Next base: position 6,547 of record NZ_LCWL01000111.1, read on the forward strand.
TCTAACAGCGCGTCCACCGCTTCCTGCAACATCCGCTTTTCGTTGCGTACAATGATATCCGGTGCTGACAGGTCTAACAGACGCTTCAGACGGTTGTTCCGGTTAATGACGCGGCGGTATAAATCGTTCAGATCTGAAGTCGCGAAACGACCACCATCCAATGGTACTAACGGACGTAAATCCGGCGGTAACACTGGCAGCACCGTCATAATCATCCACTCGGGCTTGTTACCAGAGGTGTGGAATGATTCCATTAACTTCAAACGCTTGCTGATTTTCTTACGCTTGGTTTCTGAGTTAATGGTTGGCAACTCTTCACGCATTTGCTTGATTTCAGTGGCTAAATCGATGCCTTTCAAAATGTCCAGAATCGCTTCCGCACCCATCTTGGCTTCAAACTCGTCACCATGCTCTTCCAGCACGTCCAGGTATTCTTCTTCGGTCAGCATCTGGCGACGCTCCAAAGATGTCATACCTGGCTCGGTTACCACATAGCTTTCGAAGTACAGCACGCGCTCGATATCACGCAGTGTCATATCCAATAATAAACCGATACGGCTAGGCAGTGATTTCAGGAACCAAATATGTGCAGTTGGGCTGGCCAACTCAATATGGCCCATCCGCTCGCGACGTACTTTGGTCAAGGTAACTTCTACGCCACACTTTTCACAGATCACGCCGCGGTGCTTTAAGCGCTTGTACTTACCACACAGACACTCATAGTCTTTTACCGGCCCGAAGATCCGGGCACAGAATAAACCGTCACGCTCGGGTTTAAAGGTACGGTAGTTGATCGTCTCAGGCTTTTTCACTTCACCAAATGACCATGAACGAATCATGTCCGGTGAGGATAAACCGATACGGATAACATCAAACTCTTCAGTTTTAGTTTGCTGTTTCAGAAACTTTAATAAGTCTTTCACCTTTGCTCTCCTGTAAGAGGTAAACCGGAATGGGGCAGCTCACTGCCCCGCCAACACAAGGTCGGTTTATTCCTCTTCCAATTCGATATTGATACCGAGCGAACGGATTTCTTTCATCAATACGTTGAAAGATTCTGGCATGCCAGGCTCCATTCTGTGGTCGCCGTCAACGATGTTCTTATACATCTTGGTACGACCGTTGACGTCGTCAGACTTAACGGTAAGCATTTCTTGTAACGTGTATGCCGCACCGTAAGCTTCCAGCGCCCACACTTCCATCTCACCGAAGCGCTGACCACCGAACTGCGCCTTACCACCCAGCGGTTGCTGCGTAACCAGGCTGTACGAACCAGTAGAACGGGCGTGCATCTTATCGTCAACTAAGTGGTTCAGTTTCAGCATATACATATAGCCTACGGTAACTTTCCGTTCGAAAGTATTACCGGTACGACCATCATACAGCGTGATCTGACCGCTTGACGGCAGGTCACCCAGTTCCAACAGTTGTTTGATTTCTGACTCTTTGGCACCATCAAACACCGGCGTCGCAACGGGTAAGCCTTTACGCAGGTTCTCGGCTAAACGGCGTACTTCATCGTCGCTAAAGCTCTCGATATCCACGTTCTGACGTGATTCACCCAGCGCATATACCTTCTTCAGGAAGTCACGGATTTCCGCCGTTTCTTTCTGCTCTTTGATCATGGCGTCAATCTTGTCACCGATACCGCGGGCCGCTAAGCCTAGGTGCGTTTCCAGGATCTGACCGATGTTCATCCGTGACGGTACACCCAGTGGGTTAAGTACGATATCAACCGGCTGACCTTTCTCGTCATATGGCATATCTTCCACAGGGACGATAGTCGAGATTACACCCTTGTTACCGTGACGACCCGCCATCTTGTCACCAGGCTGAATACGACGTTTCACCGCCAGATACACTTTAACAATTTTCAGCACGCCAGGTGCTAAATCATCGCCTTGCACAATTTTACGGCGCTTGGCTTCGAACTTTTTATCGTACTCAATACGAATTTCTTCGTATTGCGCCGCTAATTGTTCCAGATCGTTTTGCTTATCTTCATCTGCCAGGCTCTGGTTAAACAGCGCATCGCCTTTTAACGTATCCAGCTTGGCGCGATCTAAACCGCTTTGCTCCAGCAGGTTGCGGGTACGGCTGAAGATACCGGCTTCCAGGATACGGAATTCTTCATTCAGGTCTTTCTTAGCCTGTTTGATTTCCATTTCCTCGATTTCACGGGCACGCTTATCTTTCTCTACGCCATCACGGGTAAATACCTGCACGTCAATAACAGTACCTGTTACCGAGTTTGGTACCCGCAGTGAAGTATCTTTCACATCAGAGGCTTTTTCACCGAAGATGGCACGTAACAGCTTCTCTTCCGGTGTTAACTGGCTCTCACCCTTAGGGGTGACTTTACCAACCAGAATGTCGCCGCCTTTCACTTCAGCACCGATATAAACGATACCCGCTTCATCCAGCTTCGACAGTGCAGATTCACCGACGTTTGGAATATCAGCAGTGATTTCCTCAGGCCCTAATTTGGTATCGCGAGCGATACAGCTTAATTCCTGAATATGGATAGTGGTTAAGCGATCTTCCTGCACCAAACGCTCAGATAACAAAATCGAGTCTTCGAAGTTGTAACCGTTCCACGGCATAAACGCTACGCGTAAGTTTTGACCTAAGGCCAGTTCACCTAAGTCGGTAGACGGACCATCAGCCAGTACATCGCCACGCTCAATTGGCTCACCATGGTTAACGCAAGGACGCTGGTTAATACAGGTGTTCTGGTTAGAACGGGTATATTTGGTCAGGTTGTAGATATCGATACCGGCTTCGCCTGGTACCATTTCATCTTCATTAACCTTAATTACGATACGGCTGGCATCAACATAGTCAATAGTACCACCACGCTTCGCCACTACGGTTACGCCCGAGTCTTTCGCTACCACGCGCTCAATACCGGTGCCAACTAACGGCTTATCAGCACGTAGTGTTGGTACCGCCTGACGTTGCATGTTCGAACCCATCAGTGCCCGGTTAGCGTCATCGTGTTCCAGGAACGGGATCAAGGCAGCAGCAACAGAAACGATCTGCTGTGGCGCAACGTCCATATACTGCACGTCTGATGATGGCATCAGCGTAAATTCGTTTTTAAACCGGCAAGGTACCAGGCCTTCCACGATACGGTTGTTCTCGTCTAACTCAGCGTTTGCCTGAGCGATCACAAAGTTACCTTCTTCAATCGCTGACAGGAAATCCACTTCATCAGTCACCACACCGTTCTCAATCCGGCGGTATGGCGTTTCCAGGAAACCGTATTCGTTAGTCTGAGCAAAAATCGATAACGAGTTGATCAGACCGATATTCGGACCTTCAGGTGTTTCGATAGGACAAACCCGACCATAGTGTGTTGGGTGGACGTCACGAACTTCGAAACCGGCACGCTCACGGGTTAAACCGCCCGGGCCAAGTGCAGAAATACGGCGCTTGTGCGTCACTTCAGAAAGTGGGTTGTTCTGATCCATAAACTGTGACAGCTGGCTGGAACCGAAGAACTCTTTAACCGCAGCAGAAATTGGCTTAGCGTTGATCAGATCCTGTGGCATTACAGCATCTAAATCGCCTAACGACAGACGTTCTTTTACAGCACGCTCTACCCGAACTAAACCAACACGGAATTGGTTTTCAGCCATTTCACCGACTGAACGGATACGACGGTTACCCAGGTGGTCAATATCATCCACTTCGCCTTTACCGTTACGGATGTCGATTAAGACTTTCATCACGGCAAGGATATCTTCTTTACTTAATACACCAGCACCGGTACCTTCATCAAAGTTAACCCGACGGTTAAACTTCATCCGGCCTACCGTAGAAAGGTCGTAACGATCTTCAGAGAAGAACAGATTTTCAAATAAGGTTTCGGCAGCTTCGCGTGTTGGCGGCTCACCCGGGCGCATCATACGGTAGATTTCTACCAGTGCTTCCATCCGGTTACTGCTCGGATCGATCCGTAAAGTTTCAGAGATATAAGCACCCTGATCCAGATCGTTAATATAAAGGGTTTCAAAACTGTCATAGCCGGCTTTGCTTAGTTTTGCTAACAGCTCCAGTGTGAGCTCTGCGTTCGCCTCGGCAATAATCTCTCCGGTTGAACGGTCAGCGTAATTTTTCGCCAGCACCCGACCTACCACATATTCATGTGGTACTTCCATCATCGTTAAGCCAGTTTTTTCTAACTGACGGACGTGACGGGCAGTAATACGACGGCCTTGTTCTACGATCACTTCGCCATCGTTATCTTTAATATCAAAAGCTGCAGTTTCACCGCGCAGACGGCTTGGTACTACTTCCATCAAAATCTTGCCATCTTTGATATCAAAGCGGGTATTTTCAAAGAAAGTAGCCAGAATTTCTTCTGTGCTGAATTCTAACGCACGTAACAGAATGGTCGCTGGTAATTTACGGCGACGGTCAATCCGCACAAACAGGCTGTCTTTGGCATCGAATTCAAAATCTAACCAGGAGCCACGGTAAGGAATAACCCGAGCGTTATACAGAACTTTACCTGAAGAGTGCGTTTTACCGCGGTCATGGTCAAAGAACACGCCAGGACTGCGGTGTAGCTGAGAAACGATTACCCGCTCAGTACCATTGATAACAAAGGTACCGTTCTCAGTCATTAACGGGATTTCACCCATGTAGACTTCCTGCTCGCGGATGTCTTTGATGGTGCCTGGTGCTTCTTTATCGAATAACACCATCCGCAATTTAACCCGTAATGGTGCTGAGTAGGTCACGCCACGGATCTGACATTCTTTGACGTCAAATACGGGTTCCCCAATGCGGTAGCTTACGTACTGTAATTCGGCGCTGCCTGAATAACTTTTGATTGGAAATACAGAGCGGAACGCGGCTTCTAAACCGTATTCACCTTCCGGATCTGGCTCGATAAATTTGCTGAATGATTCAATCTGAATCGACAACAGGTATGGCACATCCAATACTTCCGGACGTTTGCCGAAGTCCTTACGGATACGTTTCTTCTCAGAATAAGAGTAAGTCATGGGGTTCCTCAGCTTGCTGATTTTTTTCCCAACCACCTTTCGGTGGCGTTAGCTACCAGGCATGGTAACTACAGGGGTGGGGAAATCATTGTCCCACAGCGCAAAAAGGCCGGTGATTAATTCATCACCAGCCCGGCCTGAACTTCAGGCAGCTAATCTGGTTTGCACCAGATTATTTGATTTCAACAGAAGCACCAGCTTCTTCAAGTTCTTTCTTAAGAGCTTCAGCTTCAGCTTTAGAAACAGCTTCTTTGATTGGCGCTGGAGCGCTTTCAACCAGATCTTTAGCTTCTTTCAGACCTAAACCGGTAGCGCCACGTACTGCTTTGATAACAGCAACTTTGTTAGCACCAACACCAGCCAGGATTACGTTGAATTCAGTTTGCTCTTCAACAACAGCAGCTGGGCCAGCAGCAACAGCTACGGCAGCGGCAGCAGAAACACCAAACTTCTCTTCCATTGCAGATACTAATTCAACAACTTCCATTACAGACATTGCTGCGATTGCATCTAAGATTTGCTCTTTAGTCACTGACATTGCTCAGATTCCTAAATTGTGGGCCTTGGCCCGATTAAACTTTATCAAACCAAACGTAAAATTACGCGGCTTGCTCTTGTTTTTGGTCGCGAACCGCGGCAATTGTACGTACAAGTTTGCCGGCTGCTGCTTCTTTCATAGTGCTCATTAAACGTGCAATAGCTTCGTCGTAAGTTGGTAACGAGGCTAACAGTTCAATATTCACTGTGGCGCCATTGAAAGCTGCACCTTTCAGCTCGAAGTTTTTGTTATCTTTGGCGAAATCTTTGAAGATCCGCGCTGCAGCACCTGGGTGCTCCTTAGAAAACGCAACTAACGTCGGGCCTACGAATACATCTTTCAGACACTCAAACTCGGTGCCTTCTACTGCACGGCGAGCTAAGGTGTTACGGACAACTTTTACCCATACACCTGCTTCACGCGCTTGCTTACGCAGCGCAGTGATTTTGCCTACAGTGACACCACGAGCGTCTGCGACTACCGCAGATAAAGCACCTTTGGCAGCTTCCTGGACTTCAGCAACAATTGCTTTTTTGTCATCAAGCTTAATAGCCATTGGCTCTTAACTCCTGGTTCATCCGGGCATAATGCCCGGTTGCCTACACATCGCTGACGGATGTCAGCGCGCGATTTACGGTGAGACCAGAAGAATATAATTCGTTCTGGGGCCTACACCGTCTGCGTAGGTTGGTTTATTAAGTTACGCTATCGAAACAGCGTAACACCTACGGTCTTGGACGGAAGCGATTAATTGCCTAAACAACAAACGCTTCTACCCGAAAAATGAGGGCGAGATTATAAAGTAACCTGCCCTTAGCTGTAAAGCGCTTAAACGACTGCGCTTAATGAAGCCTGGCTCAGGGCTAAACCTGCACCGTGTGTAGAAGAAATAGTCACTTTCTTGATATACACACCTTTAGCTACTGAAGGCTTAGCACGCTTCAGCGCGACCAGTAAGGCTTCTAAGTTTTCTTTCAGCTTGTCAGCGTCGAAATCCAGCTTACCGATGGTTGAATGGATGATACCATTCTTGTCGTTACGGTAACGTACCTGACCCGCTTTAGCGTTCTTAACCGCTTCAGCAACGTTAGGAGTAACAGTGCCGGTCTTCGGGTTTGGCATCAGGCCGCGTGGACCTAAGATTTGACCCAACATACCTACAACGCGCATCGCATCCGGAGAGGCGATAACAACGTCAAAGTCCATTACGCCTTTTTTAACTTGTTCAGCTAAGTCTTCCATACCAACGATGTCTGCGCCGGCTGCTTTAGCCGCTTCTGCGTTAGCACCCTGGGTGAACACAGCAACACGTACAGTACGGCCAGTACCGTGCGGCAGTACAGTAGCACCACGTACGTTCTGGTCAGATTTACGAGCGTCGATACCCAGGTTAACTGCTACGTCAACGCTTTCTACGAACTTGCCAGCTGATAATTCTTTTAACAGCGCAACTGCTTCGTTGATCTCATATTCACGAGTTGCATCAACTTTAGAACGGATTAACTTAGCGCGTTTAGTTAATTTAGCCATTTGTTAGCCCTCCACCACTAAGCCCATTGAACGTGCAGTACCTTCGATGGTACGCACGGCAGCAGCGTGATCCGCAGCTGTTAAGTCTGGTTGTTTTACTTTCACGATCTCATCGATTTGAGCAGCAGTAACTTTACCAACTTTCTGGGTATTTGGACGAGCCGAACCACCCTTCAGGCCTGCAGCTTTCAATAATAAGAAAGATGCTGGTGGAGTGCGGGTTTCGAATGTGAATGAACGGTCGCTATATACTGTGATAACAACTGGAATCGGCATGCCTTTTTCCAGGCTCTCTGTACGGGCGTTGAAGCCTTTACAGAATTCCATGATGTTAACACCGTGCTGACCTAACGCCGGACCAACTGGTGGCGACGGGTTTGCCATACCGGCTTTTACCTGCAGTTTAATAAGTGCAGTGACTTTCTTTGCCATGTTTCACCTCTGTTAGTGGGTCTTTGCCTTGTAAGTGCGAGGACACTTACTCAAACGGCTTCCCTTACGATAAAAAGGGCGCAGATTATATTTTAATCTGCGCCCCGTTACAAGCTTATAATCAGGCCTTTTCGACTTGACCAAATTCTAATTCGACTGGTGTTGCCCGTCCAAAGATCAGAACCGATACTTTTACGCGGCTCTTCTCGTAATCCACCTCTTCAACTACACCGTTAAAGTCAGCGAATGGACCCTCAGTAACCCGAACGACTTCACCAGCTTCAAACAGCGTTTTCGGCTTCGGTTTATCAGCATTGTCTTGCAGCCGGTTCAGGATAGTCATGGCTTCTTTTTCAGAGATCGGAGCTGGGCGATCTGAGGTACCACCGATAAAGCCCAGTACGCGAGGTACACTCTTGACTAAGTGCCAGGCTTCTTCACACATTTCCATCTGAACTAAGACATAACCAGGGAAGAATTTACGCTCGGACTTACGTTTTTGACCGGCACGCATTTCAATCACTTCTTCAGTAGGTACTAACACCTCACCGAATTTGTCTTCCATCTGATGAATTTTGATATGTTCGCGCAGCGATGTAGCAACTTTTTGCTCAAACCCCGAAAACGCCTGAACGACATACCAACGCATTTTTCCTGCCATGACTTAAATCCCCAGTCCGGTAAAGAAAGAGACAACGCGTAATAAAATCGCATCCAGTCCCCATAAAATTAAACCCATAATGATGGTGGCAACAATGACAACCAAGGTTGTTTGCATTGTTTCCTGGCGAGTTGGCCACACCACTTTACGTACTTCGGTACGGGATTCTTTAGCGAAGTTGAGGAAGATCTTTCCTTTAGTTGTTTGTGCGGCAATAAAACCGGCAGCAGCAACCAACACCACTATCGCTATAGCCTTCTCCAGAGTTGATAATTCATAAATATAATTACCGACCACAATTAGAGACAGGATAACGACAACTAACAGCCACTTTACCAGGTCTAATCCGCTTTTTGGTGTTTCGCTTACTGCGCTCATGCTTCCACTCACTTAAATTAACTTAATTATGTTATTTAAACACTTAACATAATAGCTCCGGTTTAATACCGGGCGCGAAATTTGGCAGGGGCAGAGGGATTCG
>NZ_LCWL01000039.1:0-14928 GCF_001441695.1 Alishewanella sp. WH16-1
CTATTAACTGATCGGCATTACAGCGATGGCTGCCCTTTTTTATTGCCGGTTTTACTGCCGCCGAAAGCGCATATCACGATAGCTATGCCGCTCACCCGGCTCAGCCGCATAGGGTTCCAGCGTAAAGCCGGTAACCTGACGGCGGTTATTCAACTGAAAGTGGATTAACGCCGGCCCGGCAACATTAGGATCAGTCCAGCGCACGATAAAGCTATGATCGGCAAAAGGTTCCAGCCGGCCTTGCAGATTAATCATCCGCGCCGATTGCAGACTTAACCCCTGCTCATCCTGAGCAATCAGCATCCCACCAAACCAGTTATCGTTATAGTTGCCAGCATACTCCTGCAGCGCCAGCAGTACCTCGCCGGTACCAACAGGTTGTGCCGCGGCCGGCCGACCCGCCGCCCGCTGTTGTTGCGCGGCATAAAACGCCACCCAGTCCTGTTGCTGGTCAGGCGCCAGATAGTGCTTTAACAGGCTTTGCACCACCGCCTGACGCGCACCACTATTCGAACCATTGTTCAGCACCACAAAACCCAGTTGCTGCTCCGGCACCAATACCAGATGCGCCTGAAAACCAGACAAGGTGCCGGTATGATGTACCACTTTAACGCCATGCATATCAGCCATGCGCCAGCCCAGACCATAGGCGGCAAAATTAACCTGATCCAGCTCGCGGTCATTGCTGCCCACCGCCATCAGGGTTTGCGGCGCCCACATTTGCAGCAACTGCGTCTGACTAAAGGGCGCGTTCGCAGCAGCCTTACCCTGATACTGCGCCAGTAAGAACTGCATCCAGGGCACCAGGTCGCTGGCACGACAGACAACACCGCCGGCGGCGGCCGACATCAGCATCTTGCCGTCAATGGCATTACGCGGAATGGCCACAAAGCCATCTTCGGCACTAAAGCGATAGGGTTGGGCGGCATTTTGCAAGGTATCTGCCGGCTGATCTCCGGCAAAACACTGCATATTTAACGGCGCAAAAATGCGTTTAGCGACAAAATCCTGCCAGGGTTCGCCAGCCACTTTCGCCACCAGCTCGGCAGCCGTAATATAGAGCACATTGCTGTACGCATATTGCGACCGGAAGCTGCTGACCGGCGTCAGATAACGCAGATTATGCACCACCTCGTCGCGGCTAAAGCCACTGGGCTCAGGCCAAATCATGCTGTCACCGGCAGCCCCGGCCAGGCCGCTGCGCTGACTTAACAGATCACGAATGGTAAATTCAGCCGTTACCCAGGGATCCTGCAGCCGAAACTGCGGTAAATACTGCACCACCTTGTCATCCCAGCTCAGCTTGCCCTCATCGACCAGAATCGCCACTGAAGCAGCAGTAAAGGCCTTACTGACCGACGCCAGCCGAAAATAGGTGTCACTATCGACCAGGGCGCCCGTTGCCAGATCGCGCTCACCGAAGCCCGCCAGATGCAACACCTGACCATCCTTTACCACCGCGATGGCCATACCGGGTGTATCAAACTGCTGCAACGCCGCCGGCACCAGCTGCGCCAGATCTGGCAGCGCGGCTGGCGGGTTGGTATTGGCCCAAACGCCAACACTGCCGGCAAAACCAAGTACACAAAGCAAATAGCGTATTGTCATTCTGCTGTCCTTTAAACTTGTGGTCTGAGCAAGGTCATTTTCTGGCTGGCACTGAGCGTAAAGTACTCGCCCGGGCCACCGCCGCGCAACAGTGGATCGGCCGCCAGCGTATCAAAGACGCCATTAACCAGCAGTTGCGGTGCGATATGCACCCCTATTACTTCGCCTAACACCAGCCAGGTGGGCAACTCGCGACCATCGGCGGCCTTGAGTGGCAACAACTGGCTGAGTTTACATTCAAAGCGCACCAGGCTTTCTGCGACCTGCGGCGGCCGGACTAAGCGCGATTCGGCCATCGTCAGGCCAGCCAGTTCAAATTCGTTGACCTCAGCCGGCACTGTCGCACTGGTTTGATTCATCGCAGCCGCCAGCGGCCGGCTGACCAGATTCCAGCAAAACTCGCCGCTCTGCTGGATATTTTGTACCGAATCTTTCCAGCCGGTGCTGGCAAAGCCAATAATCGGCGGACTGTAATTAAACAAATTAAAAAAGCTGTACGGTGCCAGATTGACCTGCCCCGCCGCGCTGATACTGGAAATCCAGCCAATCGGCCGCGGTGCAATAATGCTGTTTAGCGGATCATGGGCCAGGCCATGGCCCTGTGCCGGTTGATAAAAATGCACGCTTATCTTACTCCTTCTCCACCTTTGCCGTTAGCCTACTACTGATGGCCGCAGCCTGCTTGTGTTTAGCCTGCCAGTAAATTAGCTTAAGTGCCAGTGTTGTTCGATTGAGAGCCGTGCCGATGCCTGATTTTCGCAGTGATACCGTAACCCGCCCCAGCCACGCCATGAAAGAAGCGATGTTTCACGCCGCGCTGGGCGATGATGTTTTTAATGATGACCCCACGACGCTAGCCCTACAAGACTATGCCGCTAAGATGCTGGGCTTTGACGCAGCGCTATTTGCACCGAGCGGCACCCAGACCAATCTGATTGCGCTGATGAGCCACTGCCAGCGCGGCGATGAAGCCATTGTCGGCCAACAGTGGCACACCTATAAATGGGAAGGTGGCGGTATGGCGGTGCTAGGCTCGATTCAACCGCAACCGCTGGCACTGCAGCAAGATGGCACCCTGGCGCTACAGGATATTCAGGATGCAATTAAACCTGACGACCCACATTTTGCCCGTACCCGGCTGATTGTGATTGAGAATACCGTTGGTGGCAAAGTGCTGCCACTCGGTTATATGCAACAGGTCGCCGCCTTAGCCAAAGCGAGTAACTTACAATGCCATATTGATGGTGCCCGGCTATTTAATGCGGCAGTCGCACTGGCGCCCAATCATCAGCTTAGCCCGCAGGCGATGGCCCGGGCACTTTGTCAGGGCTATGACTCGGTCTCGATTTGTTTATCCAAAGGCCTGGGTGCACCGGTTGGCTCTTTGTTATTAGGCTCGGCCGATTTTATTCAACGTGCGCGGCGCATTCGCAAAATGCTGGGCGGCGGCATGCGCCAGACGGGTGTGATTACCGCAGCCGGCCTGTATGCACTGCAGCATAATATCGAGCGGCTGGCCGAGGATCATGCCAACGCCCGCTTGCTGGCGGAAGGCTTACAGGCATTAAGCCAGCAAGGCCGCTTTGCCGGCCAGCTCAGGGTATTGCCGGTACAAACCAATATCCTGTTTACTGAACTGCCGCTGGCGCTGGCCGATGCGTTACAGCACTTTTTGGCGCAGCATCAGGTTCAGCTAACCGCCAGTAACTACGCTAATGCCAGCAGTCAGTTCAAACGCATGCGCTGGGTGTGTCATTTGGATATCAGCCGCGGCGATATTGAGCAGACACTGGATTTATTAGCCAGGTTTGCGCATAGTGAAGCTTAACTATTTTGCCAGCCTTGCCGCGGAGCCTGACCATGAAACTGACCTTTATTGCTGCTGCCTTATTTGCCGGTAGCATGTTAAGCCTGAATAACAGCCATGCCGCCGAGGTGCTGCGCATCAGTCCGCAACTGGAGCAACAGGTGATCAGTTGGCGGCGCGATCTGCACCAGAATCCGGAACTGAGTAACCGCGAGTTCCGCACTGCTAAGGTGGTCGAAGATCATTTACGTAAACTGGGGCTGGAAGTACAAACCGGCATCGCCCATACCGGTGTCGTAGCCATTTTGGATAGCGGTAAACCGGGTCCGCTGCTGGCACTACGCGCCGATATGGATGCGCTGCCAGTCACGGAACTAACTGATCTGCCGTTTCGCTCGACCGCAAAAGGCGAATATCGCGGTAAAGAAGTGGGCGTGATGCATGCCTGCGGCCATGATTTACATGTCGCCATGTTGATGGGCGCCGCCGAATACCTGGTACAGCAGAAAGCGCAGCTTACTGGCAAGGTGATGTTTATTTTCCAGCCAGCCGAAGAAGGCGCACCAGCCGGTGAAGAAGGTGGCGCGGCACTGATGTTAAAGCAGGGCCTGTTTGCCAAACATAAGCCGGAGGCGATCTTTGGTATTCATGTCTGGTCAGCGGCTAATACCGGTGTGGTGCAGTATCGTAAAGGGCCGCTAATGGCCTCGTCGGATCGCTTTGAAATCCGCGTTAAGGGAAAACAAACCCATGGCTCAGCGCCCTGGGGTGGTGTTGATCCTATCGTCGCGGCGGCGCAGATTATTAATAATGTGCAAACCATTGTCAGCCGGCAGATTAATATTACCCGCGCCCCGGCCGTACTAAGCTTTGGTATTGTTGAAGGCGGGGTGCGCAATAATATTATTCCGGATGAAGTCTATCTGGAAGGCACTATCCGTAACTTTGATTTAGGCATTCGCCAGCAAATTTTTGGCCTGTTAAAGCAGGCAGCCGAAGCCAGTGCCGCCGCAACCGGCGCCACGGCCGAAGTGAAAATTGAAGAGGGTTACCCGGTAACATTGAATGATCCGGGGCTAACCAGCCGCTCGCTGCCTATTCTGCAGCAGGTCGCCGGTCAGGATAAGGTGCAGGAAGGTCAGTTGGTCACCGGCGCCGAAGATTTCTCCTACTATGCGCTGGAAACGCCGGGCCTGTTTGTATTTTTGGGTATCACCCCGGAGGGCCAGGATCCGGCTAAAGCACCCGCCAACCATTCACCGCATTTTTATGCCGACGAGAAAGCGCTAAAAACCGGTACTGAAATGTTTAGCACCCGCCAACCATTCACCGCATTTTTATGCCGACGAGAAAGCGCTAAAAACCGGTACTGAAATGTTTATTAACTGGGTGCTGGCGTACCCCGCAAGCTAATTGTAGACTGGTGAACAGCCAGCCAGGAGTGGCATGGCGATAACAATAATAACAACTCACCGGGAGTGATATGCGTTTCGCTATTTTTGTCTTTATAGTCTTTAGCTGCGGTGCAGTATTAGCACAACAACGGCCGATGTCTGAGCAAATGCCAAGCGGTCAACCTTTAGGCACCGGCATGCCAACCGGCTTTCAGTTCCGTGACATGACGCGTTTGAAGGATGCCGCTGATAACGCGGTTAGCACTACTTACTATGCCTTTCTGGTTGATGGCTTACCCGAAGTCACAGGTACCGACACCGGCGTTAACTGGTGGCATGTTAATCCACTGCTTGAACGCGGCGACTTTCCGGCAGCGCTTAGTCAGCTACAACAACTATTAACATTCGGCAATGAGTGGGCGGCTGTGTTGCTGGCTGTGATGGCCGAACAGGGTCTGGGCCAGCCGGCAGACCCGATTACTGCGCTCGCCTACTATCAGTTAGCCGCCAAAATCCAGGACGGTAAACCGCAACCGGCGCAGTTGGCTCTGCTCAAACAACTGACACCGGAGCAAATTCAGGCCGCCACTGAACTTACTGACCAGTTTATTGCTGGCATGAAGATTCGGCCCTGGGAATACCGGCCCAGAGCTCAGCCAGTGTTGATACCCGATCCCAAAAATGGTCTGGTTTTCAACCGCCGGGAACGGAGTAAGGCATTTTTTGGTAGCGCTACCGTGCTGTCTCTGGTCAATGAGCGTGGAGAGGTGCTGTTTACCGAAGCCGTCTCTGCTAACCCAGCAGGGCATTTTGTGCCCTCAACCACCAAATTTATGCAACGCCGTCGCTACGAGCCTGCCGGCACCAAGCAGATTGCCCGCTTGGTGGCGGATATTCCGCAAGGCAATGCTGTGCACACCAAGATGCTTACGCAACTGATCACTGAGCATAAATTATGGCAGCGGGCGACCACCGGCGAAGCCGAAGCCCAATATCAATTGGCACTGCTGTTAGATTTAGCCGAAATTCAGGTCAGTAAAAGCCGCCTGAATTTTGAACCAATCTTACCTAGTCAGGAACTTCCCAGATTTGAGCTGTATAATCAACGCTACGACGTCTGGACCTACTTCGCTAACCCCATCAATGCCAGCTTTACCAAAATTGAGCAAGGTGAATTAGTGTCAGAAACTCTGGATACCGCAACTTTGGCATTAGTTAAAAAAGAGCTTGGCGAAGACGCACCCGCCGGCCGCTATCGGGTTTATTCGCAAAATCTTGGCTTGAAATCAAAAAATGCCGTTATTGAATGGCAAATTACTGTCCCGCTTGGCTTAAGCGCCAACTTCTGGTTAAAGCGGGCTGCAGAAAGTGGTTTTGAACCGGCCCAACGTGAACTGGCACTGCGCCTGAATACCTGGGAACACTATATCGCCGAGCAGGGTAAAGACCCACTCATTATGGCGTGGTACGCCGTCCGTTTGTACAATGAAGAACGCAAAACCGAGGCGTTAGCGATGTTACAACGGGCAGAGCAAGCCGGTTATCCGCATGCCAGGCGCTTTCGTGAATGGTTAACTGAATACGACCTGTAACCAAGGATTGTTACTATGCCACGACACCTTAAACTCGCCCTATTATTTGCCTGCAGTCTGCCGGCTCAGGCACAGCTGCCACTACAACAACAACTGGAGACCTTATGGCAGCAAGGCGCCTATGCTGAAGCAAAAACCCTGCTGGCACCCCAGGTAAACAAAAAGACCAAAGATGCGTTTTTACTGGCCGCTTTGGGGCGTACAGAGCTGGCTCTGGGGGAAACCGAAGCGGCTGCCGACTGGTTGGAAAAAGCCATCAAACTGGATATGACTAATGCGGAATATCAGTTCTTATACGGCAATGCCAGTTGTAACCATGCCCAAAAAGCCATTATGTTGAGCGCGTTGGCGCATGCCAAACGCTGTGTAAAAGCCTATGAAACGGCACATAGCCTGGCGCCGGCTGAGCCAAAATATTTGCAGGCGCTGGCGCAGTATTACGCCCAGGCGCCGGGTATTGCCGGCGGCGATAAAGCCAAAGCCAAGACGCTGGCAGAGCAACTAACAACAATCAACCCGCTAAAAGGCCAACTGCTGCAGCTGGAATTGCTACTGCGTGAAGATTTAGCGCAGGCCGAAGCCATGCTGGCGCAGTCTGAACTATTACAGCAAAGACCTGAAGCCTACTTTTTAATCGGCGTAGAGCAGGCAGCAAAACGCGACTATCAGGCGGCAATCCGGCAGTTCCAGCTGGCCAGCGAGCAGCAGGTCACCGATCGTGACGCACAACGCAGCAGATTGCTGGCGCTATATCAGTTGGGCCGCGCCGCGGTGCTGGCGAAAACCGCCACCGGACAGGGAATCAACGCTTTGCAGCAGTTTATTACCGAAAGTCAGGGGCAATTACCCGAATTTCAGGAATGGGCACAGTTTCGCTTAGCTCAGCTCTATCTGGCTAACGAACAACGCCCGGACGCCGAAGCGCTGTTACGGCCTCTGCAAGCCAGCACCAAGGACGATAACCTGAAAACTGAAATTAAAAAGGTACTGTAATGCGGCCACCGGCCATGCAAGGCATTCACCATGTGGCGCTGATTTGCAGCGATTATAAACGCAGTAAGCGGTTTTATAGCGAAACCCTCGGCCTGCCGATCCTGGCCGAGCACTATCGCGCAGCACGCCAGTCCTGGAAACTGGATTTACAGCTGCCAGATGGCAGTCAGCTGGAGTTATTTAGCTTTGTCGGCGCGCCACCCCGCCCCAGCCGCCCGGAAGCACAGGGGCTACGCCATTTGGCTTTTGCCGTAACCGATCTGGATGCCTGGCTGGCTTATTTACAGCAGCAAGGTGTTACCACTGAGCCAGTACGGGTAGACGAATATACCGGCAAGCGCTTTACGTTTTTTCAGGATCCGGATGGCTTACCGCTGGAGTTATATCAAGTCTAGTCATTTAACTGCCGAGCAATAGAGCAACAGCCCAAACACTAAACCAAACCCCGACTCCGGTATGCTTGCCGTACCGGAGTCGCAATCTGCAATGGTAGGTAATGAATCGTTAGTTAACTTTATCGAGGTGACAGCATCAGCTTAGAGATGTGCACCATGTTCAACATTCGGGAACAGTGGTTTTACAAACTTCGCTTCTTCCTGATAACGATTTCTGGTATCCCAAAGGTCAACTGTATGTTGAATATTGAGCCAAAACTCTGGTGTGTTACCTAATGCCGCAGCTAACTTTATGGCTATCGGGGCGGTTAATACACCGCCATTAAGCAAATTGCTTACCGTGTTTCTGTGCACGCCCATTGCTTCAGCGAGCGTTTTCGATGTAATGCCCATTGGTTCAAGAAATTCTATTTTTAACATTTCTCCAACATTAACCGGGCGACGTTTTGTCTGACGCATAGCCGATACCTCAATACTTGTGCGGGTCCAGGTAAGTGTTTAATGCGACACCATCAACCCACTTGAAAATCAAACGATATTGCTTATTTACCCTAATTGAACACCAGCCTTTAAGGCTCCCTTCCAGATGCTCAAACCTGTTGCCTGGTGGAACTCTTAAATCAGACTCGGCCTGGGCTGCATCTAAGATTTCTAATTTTCGAAATAGAGCATTTTCTATACTGACCGGAATCAAGCGATGTCGTTTATCGTCTTCATAAAACTGCTCTAACCACTTATCTTTAAATTCTAATGCCATCGAAACTTGCACTGTCTGACTGTGCATCAATATCTAAAGCATACTGCACAATGGCATTGTGCGCAAGTTTGGTTTTCAGGCAGGACTATAGCGAGGTTTATAATGCAAGCGCCAAAAATATCTTAGCTTTTATTATCACGCGTCTCGTTAAGATTACTTCGGTATGCTTATCTTAACAGAGCTTACCCCAATATAGACCAGCGCCACCCACACAGCGCCGCTTAGAAAAAGTAACCACTCGATTGCCGGGCTTAGTTCGACGAAAACATTACCTTTAGTTGTCGCCGAAAGCATGGCCAGCAACAGCAGGTTAAAGCTGCCCAGTAACACCTGTTTATACTGAGCTGCCCGCTGCAACAGAACTAACAGACCTACGATAGCGATCGCTAAAAAGCTGGCCGAGATAATGGTTAGCAAATTATGCATCGGTGTGGTCACCGCAATAAAGGCATAGACCATAGCACCCACCCCACATATCTGCACCGTCTTGCTGGCGATGGATTTTGGATACGAAGTGGAAATAAGCCAAAACATTACGCTAAGGCTAGTCGCATACAGCAACATGGCAACAAAGGCGAAGCTGCGGGCGGTGTTAGTCAGGCCATTTAAAGCCAGCGGCTGAAATAATGCCGAGACATAATTGGCAGTAAAACTAAAACCATCGGTACTGGCATCCCAGCTGGTGCCACCGGGATAGTTCCAGGCGGCAAGGAGCCAGAACGGTATGGAAAGGAGTAGTACATTGATTGGTAGATATCGTTTAATCATGGTTAGTATTGGTATCTTTTGAGTATTAATGCCTGCAGCGGCGATGAGCTCACCTAACGTTTATCCGACAGAAAAATCCGAAGTTCAGTAGCTTGTGCGGGCTCAGCATTCGCTGCCAGCGGCGCGAATTGCTGCTCGACTTTTGTTAGTGCCTGCGCCACCACTTGGGCCGGTTTATGGCGCAGTGCCAGCATCAGTCCGGTTAGCATAATCAGTAGTACACCGGCGCCCTGCAACAGACTTAACTGCTCGGCAAACAGCAACCAACCGGCCAGAATAACGGTTACCGGCTCCAGATAAGCCAGGGTAGCGTACACCCGGGTCGGTAAATGCTGCAAGGCGACAATGGCGCAGTAGATCGCCAAAAAGCCGGGGAAGATACCGGCCAATGCAATCCAGAGCAGGCTGTCGCTGGTTGGCGGCGCCATACCGCCTAAAAATGGCAATACGCAACAGGCGCCGATCAGCAGCTGATAAAAGGTGCGTTGTAACTGCGAGTGGCCAGGCTGCGGCCGGCGGTTTAACAGCAAAAAGCCGCTGTAGGCCAGCAGTGATAACAGGCCAAACAGTAAGCCGGGCAACTGTGCGGCATCCAGCACCAGTTGAAACTGGAACTGCTGTAGCATGGCAAAACCTAAAAAAGATAAGGCAATCAGGCCGGTATCGGGTAAATCCAGCTTTTCCTGCAGCAGCCAGTGCGCGACGACGGCTGATAGCGGCGGTGCCAGATACACCAGCATTATCGCATTGGCCAGGCTGATATACTGAATGGCACTAAGAAAGCACAGCATAAAGCTGGCCAATAGCACGCCGTTTAGCGCAATGCGCCAGTCGGGTTTGGTCTTTAGCAGTGCCAGCCGGCCGCTGACCAGTAATAACAGCAATAAGCAGAGTGCGCCCACCGCCAAACGATAAAATGTCAGCTCAGCGGCGGCCAGGCCACTTAGTCTGGCAATCACCCCGCTACTGGCCATCGCTACTGCCGACACCAGCGCCAGCAGCATATAAAACCCCATGGCTTACCTCAAATAACAAAACCGGCCTACTCGGTAAAAGTATGCCGGTTTTCACGATTTTTTACGAGCTGTGGTTTACAAGTTGCTCGCTAGGGCCTGGTGTGCAGGCCTTATTTGCTGACTCTGCTTAGCCCGCTAACCCGAGTTCCGCATACCGGCAGCAATACCGGCAATGGTGACCATCAGCGCGCGGTTGCTTTGTGCGGTTAAATCATCCGGTGCCTGGCGGGCGCGCTTTAACAGCTCCACCTGCAGGATATGCAGCGGATCGACATAGGTATTGCGCAGCATAATCGACTCGCGGATCCAGCCTTCTTTTGCCATCAGCGTATCACTGTGAATTAACTGCAGTAATAGCTGGCGATCGGCTGCCAGTTGCTGCCGCAGTTGTTCCCCCAACGGTTGCAGGGCGGCCGGCACCAGCACCTTGTCATAGTAGGCTGCGATCTCGGCATCCGCTTTT
The DNA here is from genome assembly GCF_001441695.1 of Alishewanella sp. WH16-1. NCBI lineage: Bacteria > Pseudomonadati > Pseudomonadota > Gammaproteobacteria > Alteromonadales > Alteromonadaceae > Alishewanella > Alishewanella sp. WH16-1. The sequence continues at coordinate 10,794 of NZ_LCWL01000039.1, forward strand.
AAGAATACCATTTCCAGCATCGACAGCCGGGTAGCAAAAAACGGCCACTGCTGCTGCATTTCATCCAACAGCGCGCTGTGACCAGCATCGACGGCTTTAGCCAGCGCACTGCCGGCACCGAGCCAGGCGGGCAGCATTAAACGGTTTTGCGACCAGGCGAAGATCCAGGGGATAGCCCTTAAACTTTCGACGCCACCGGTCGGGTTACGCTTCGCCGGCCGGCTACCCAGTGGCAATTTACCCAGTTCCTGCTCCGGCGTGGCGGCACGGAAATAAGGCACAAATTCCGGATTATGCCGCACCACCGCACGATAAGCGTCGCAGGAATCGCTGGCCAGTGTGCTCATCAGCTGGCGCCAGCTGGCTTTGGGTACCGGCGGCGGCAATAACAGCCCTTCCAGTACCGCACTGGCATACAGCGCCAGGCTGCGCACCGCTAATTGCGGTAAGCCGAATTTAAAGCGGATCATCTCGCCCTGCTCGGTCACCCGCAAACCGCCGACTAACGAACCCGGCGGCTGCGATAAGATCGCCGCATGCGCCGGGCCACCGCCACGGCCAATGGTACCGCCGCGGCCATGGAATAAGGTGAGCTTAACGCCATAGTCACGACTCAGCTGCACCAAGGCTTCCTGTGCGCTATATTGTGCCCAGGCCGCGGCCAGCACGCCGGCATCTTTGGCTGAGTCAGAGTAACCAATCATCACTTCCTGGCGGCCATTAATATAGCCACGGTACCAGTCGATGCTAAGCAGCTGCTGCATACAGTCCGGTGCATTTTGCAAATCACTCAGGGTTTCAAACAAAGGCGCTACCGGCATTGGGAAGCTGATACCGGCTTCTTTTAACAATAGTTGCACCGCCAGCACATCTGACGGCTTACCGGCCATCGAAATCACATAGGTGCTTAAGGCTTCACTGCCATGGCGCGCTACGATATCGCAGGTATCCAGTACTTCCTGTACTTCAGCCGATGGCTGCCATTGCTTCGGGAACAGTGGTCTTTTATTCGGCAGTTCGCGCAGTAAAAAGGCCTGACGATCGGCCTCGCTCCAGGCGGCGTAATCGCCCAGCCCCAGATAACGGGTTAACTCTGAGAAGACCTGAGCATGGCGGCCGGCATCCTGGCGGATATCCAATTTTAGCAGCGTTAAACCAAAAGCATAGCCGCGGCGCAAAGTGTCAGTGAGCCGGCCCTGGGCAATGCGGGTCATGCCGCTTTGCTGTAGTGACTGATAGCACAGCAGCAAGGGTTCTAGCAGCTGCTGATTATGCCAAATCAGATCGGCCGGGCGCTGCAGCCGGTCATGTTTTAATGCTTCGGTTAACCAGTCGCGGGTATAAACCAGTTGCTGGCGTAACTTATTTAACACGGCGCGATATGGCTCAGATGCCTGTTCACTGGCGGCTTGCAGCTCTGCCGAGGCCTGATTCATCGACAGCTCGGTCGACAGCAGATCTAAATCCTGAATAAAGAGATCGGCCGCTTTCCAGCGACTTAGTAACAACACCTGACGGGTTACCTTGGCAGTAACGAAGGGATTTCCGTCGCGGTCGCCGCCCATCCAGGACGAAAAACGCACCGGGGCGGCGTCCAGCGGTAAACCCTCGCCCAGTGCGCGTTGTAAATCGGTATCCAGTTCGCGCAGAAAATCCGGCACCGCCTGCCAGAGTGAGCTTTCAATCACAGCAAAACCGGATTTTGCTTCATCTACCGGCGTTGGCCGCTGTTCGCGGATTTCATTAGTATGCCAGGCCTGGCTAATCAACTCGGTGAGTCTGAGCTCGGTTTGCTGGCGCTGCCACGGCGTTTGCGGCTGTTCCAGTGCAGCCAGACAGCCGGCAATTTCGGTAAGCTTGTGGATCAGGGTGCGGCGCGCGACCTCGGTTGGGTGTGCGGTTAACACCAGCTCAATCGACAAATCATGCAGCGCCTGGCGGATATCGCCTTTCGCAATGGCCTGCTGTTGTAAGCGCTGAAACAGTTCGGTGAGCGGTTCCGGTTTTTCAATACTGCTGCGCCCGGCGGCGCTAATACTAAATTGCTGTTCGGCCAGATTGGCCAGATTCAGAAACTGCGCAAAGGCGCGGGCCACCGGCAGTAACTCATCATCCGACAGTGCCGTCAGCACCTGCCGTAGCTGTTCCGCCTGCTGATTATCGCCCTGCCGCGCTGCCTTAGACAGCTGACGGATTTGCTCCACCCGTTGTAACACCGCATCACCCAGATGCTGACGCAGCGTTTCACCCAGCTCGGTACCCAGTAACCCGACATTGGCTCTGAGAGCCGCATATTGATCCATAACCGTGCTCCACTGCTTATTGATAAAATACACCCTAGCGCGTTCTGCTTTGGTACTCAACACTGATTGCTTACCAATTGAGCAACAGTTTTTACAGCATGTCGCCGCGCACTGCACCGCGGCGCATTTGCGTTTATACTGCGCCAGTACTTTGTAAACAGGAGCTGCTATGAGTGATTCAGCCAGTCAAACCAAACCGAAAAAAGGTGGCGGCCTGCTACCCAACCTGCTGATTAACGTGGCCATTCCGGCCATTATCTTAAGTAAATTCTCCGGCGAGCAGCACTTGGGGCCGGTATGGGGTTTAGTGGTCGCGCTGGCGTTTCCGGTGCTGTATGGCCTCTGGGATTTAAAACAGGCCGGCAAAGTGAATTTTTTCTCGGTGCTGGGGGTGATCAGTGTGCTGCTGACCGGCGGTATCGCGCTGTTGCAACTGGACGCCAGCTATATTGCGATTAAAGAGGCGGCCATTCCCGGCGCCATTGGTCTGGCCGTGTTAATCAGCCAGTATACGCCCTACCCGCTGGTGCAAAAGTTTATCCTGAACGGCGAGATTCTCGACACCGATAAGCTGTATCAGGCACTGGCAGAGCGGAAAAACACGGTATTATTTGAGCGCAAACTGACGCAGGCCGGCTATCTGGTCGCCGCTTCGTTTTTCCTGTCATCGGTGCTGAATTATATTCTGGCCAAGGTGATCCTGGTCAGTCCGCCGGGCACCACTGCCTTTAATGAAGAGCTGGGCAGAATGACCTGGCTAAGTTACCCGGTGATTGTCCTGCCCAGTATGCTGGTGCTGTTTTTTGCCATCTGGTTTATTTTCAGCAGCATCAGCAAGCTAACCGGCCGCGAGCTGGATAGCTTTTTAAACCAGCCTTAATCAACCTTGTTATTTGGCGGCAGCTGCGCCCGCAGTGCTGCCAGCTCGGCCTGCAGCTGTTGCATCTGGCTGACTAAGTCATACTGCAGCTGCTGTTTCGCATCAATTTCTTCTTTATGCTCTTCGTCATGCATGCTTTGCACCGCATTCACGATCACCGCAATAAACAGGTTTAACATGGTAAAGGTGGCGATAAGGATAAAGGGCACAAAGAACGCCCACGCATACGGGAATTGCTCCATCACCGGCCGTGAAATACCCATCGACCAGCTCTCCAGCGTCATGATCTGGAACAGCGTATACAGGGTGCGGCCAATATTACCAAACCACTCCGGAAAGGCTTCGCCAAACAGCTTAGTCGCCATTACGGCCGACACGTAATACACCAGCCCCAGTACCATGGCAATCGACAACATACCGTTTAACGACTGCACCAGTGCGCCAACGATTTTTTTCATCGAGGGTACAAAGGTCAGTACCCGCAATACCCGCAGTACCCGTAGCGCGCGCAGCACTGCAAAAGGCCCGCTGGCCGGTACCAGCGCTATCGCAACCACGGTGAAGTCGAACAGGCTCCAGGCATCTTTAAAAAAGGCGCCGCGATAGGCAAAGATACGCAGTGCAATCTCCAGCACAAATACCGCCAGGATCAGTTTATCCAATAACATTAACGGCGCGCCGGCCACCGCCATTACACCCGGTGCCGTCTCCAGCCCCAGAATCACCGCATTAATTAAAATCAGGCTTAATAAGCTGCGCTGTACCCAGTTTTTTTGTAACCAGGTTGCCACCTGTTGCTGCAAGCTTCGCTCTACTGTGCCGGTTATCTCTGTCATAGCGCCTCCAAATTGAATGCGCGCTATTGTAGAAGAACGCGCTAAGAGATCAATCACCGAAACGTCCGGGCCAATAGAAAAAAACCCGGCACTTAGGCCTGTCTCTTGATCACAAG
>NZ_LCWL01000148.1:0-14503 GCF_001441695.1 Alishewanella sp. WH16-1
CGCGCCATGCCCGGCGCACCATAAAAAAGCCCCGCAATGCGGGGCCTGTTCTACAACCGTGATCCGGTATATTAACGCAGCGACAGTAACATACTGCTTGGCTGCTCCAGATATTGCTTCCACAGATTGGTAAAGCGGGCAATGGTGCCACCATCAATAATACGGTGATCACCAGACCAGCTCACCTGCATCAGCTGCCGTGCCACGACCTGGCCGTTGGCAGCAAAGCGTGGTAAGGCTTGTACCCTACCCAGCGCCACAATCGCCACTTCCGGCTTATTGATAATGGGCGTCGCCACTGTACCACCAATAGCACCGATATTACTGATGGTAATGGTGCCGCCTTTCAGATCGGCCGGACTTACCCGTCCTTCGCGCGCTGCATCGGTTAAGCGGGTCAGCTCGGCAGCAATTTCCAGAATGGACTTTTGCTCACAGCCTTTGACATTAGGTACCAACAAGCCAATTTTCGAGTCCACCGCGACGCCGATATTATGGGCGCTAAAATAAGTCAGTTCAGTACAGTCGGCATTCGGCTGACTGTTCATCACCGGGAACTCGTTAATCGCCAGCGACAACGCCTTCATAAAGAACGGCATCATCGTCAGCTTCACGCCCTGTTTGGCATACTGATCTTTAAGTTGTAGCCGCAGCGCAATCAGATCGGTTAAGTCAATTTCTTCGCAGTACGTAAAGTGCGGAATGCTTGATACGGACTCGGCCATCTGCCGTGCCATCGCCGCTTTAATGCCACGAATAGGTTCAACCCGGTTTTCAGCGCTGCTAACGACAGCTGTGCTTGTCGCGGCGACCGGTTTAGCGGCCGGCGTACTAACAGCGGCAACAGGGGTGCCTTGGGCAAAGGCGCGCACATCCTCTTTATAAACCCGGCCTTTATCGCCCGAGCCTGGCACCCGTTGTAAATCAACACCCAGCTCACGGGCCAGACGGCGCACGGCCGGGCTGGCTAAGGCTTTGCTGCCTTTCGCCGCTGCACTGTCACTGGCAGCAGGTCTTGCGGCAGTGGCGGTAACCTTCGGGGTCAGATCATGATCTGACCCCGAAGCGACTGGCGCTGCCGCCGTTACATCTCCCTGGCGGCGAATCGCAAACAGCGGTGCATGCACCTTGGCAATATCGCCCTTGGCATAGTACAGCTTACTGACCACACCAGCATATTTGGCCGGGATTTGCACCAGCGCTTTGTCGGTCATCACATCACAGACCGGCTGATCTTCTGCGATGGTATCGCCTTCCGCGACCAGCCAGTCAACGATTTCACACTCCACAATACCTTCACCGATATCCGGCAGGATAAAGTCTTCAGTAATTTCGCTGATCTTCGGGGACTTCGGGGTCAGATCAGGATCTGACCCCGAAGCTGCAGCCGGTGCGGAAGCTGCAACACCAGCCACTTCCATCTCAAATAATGGCGCATGCACCTTAGCAATATCGCCTTTGGCGTAATACAGCTTGCTGACCACGCCATCATACACCGCCGGAATTTGCACCAGCGCTTTGTCGGTCATTACATCACAAACCGGCTGATCTTCTTTAATCACATCGCCTTCTTTGACCAACCACTCGACGATTTCGCACTCGACGATACCTTCACCGATATCCGGCAGAATAAAATCCTGTTTCATCGAAAACTCCTTAGAAATTAACCGAGCGCATAATGGCTTCGAAAGTTTTCAGATGATCGGCCACATATTCTTTTTCCAGTGCCAACGGGTACGGCGTATCTAAACCACAAACCCGCTCGATCGGGCTTTCAAGATGCAGGAAACACATTTTCTGAATCGTGGCGGCAATTTCACCGGCAAAGCCGCCGGTTAACGGCGCTTCATGGTTAATCACCAGACGACCGGTTTTCTTTACTGATTCCGCAACGGTATCAGCATCCCATGGCAGAATACTGCGCAGGTCAATCACTTCGCACGATACGCCCTGCTCGGCCGCCATTTCTACCGCCTTTTGCACGATTTCCATCTGCGCGCCCCAGGCTAGCACGGTTACGTCCTTACCCTGTTGCAACACTTCGGCCTTACCGATGGGCAGCTCGTAATAGTCTTCCGGCACTTCGCCAACAGAGGCACGGTACAGTTTCTTCGGTTCAAAGAAAATCACCGGATCCGGGCAGGCAATAGACGCCAGCAGCAAACCTTTGGCCTGATAAGGGTCACGCGGTACTACGATTTTCAGGCCCGGCGTATGGGCAAAATAGGCTTCCGGGCTCTGGCTGTGGTAATGACCACCGGCAATACCGCCACCATAAGGGGTGCGGAATACTAAGCCACCGACATTAAATTCATTACCCGAGCGGTAACGGAACTTGGCTGTTTCGTTGACGATCTGGTCAAAGGCCGGGAAGATATAGTCAGCGAACTGGATCTCAGCAACCGGCTTCATCCCCTGCGCCGCCATACCATTAGCAAAACCAGCGATACCTTGTTCAGTTAATGGCGTATTAAAACAACGGGCCTTGCCATATTTTTCCTGCAGCTTGCTGGTGGCACGAAACACGCCGCCGAAATGACCGACGTCTTCACCAAAGCAGACCACACCATCGTCTTTGGCCATCGCCAGATCCAGCGCATTATTAATGGCCTGTAACATATTCATTTTTGCCATTAGTCGAGTCTCCCGGCAGTAATAGGATAAGCATCCGGATATTTGCGGATATGTGCTTTTAATTCATCCAGTTGTTGTTGCAAAGCCGGGATAGGCTCAGCGTAGACATCAGAGATCAGGTGTTCAATACCAGGCTTGGCGACTTTCTCCGCCACCTTTAATGCGTCCAGGATATCGGCACGCAGCTGCTCAGTTTTGGCATTATCAGCAGCTTCATCCAGCCAGCCTTGCTTTAGCAACCAGGCTTTAAAGCGGGCGATCGGATCGTTTTTACGCCACAGCGCTTCTTCTTCTTTGGAGCGGTAACCGCTCGGGTCATCTGATGAGGAGTGTGCCCCTAAGCGGTAAGCCATCGACTCCAGTAATACCGGCTCGTTGTGCTTCAGCGCATAGTCACGGGCCATTTTAGTGGCCTGATACACCGCCAGAATATCAGCACCGTCCACGCGAATGGCTTTCATACCATAACCGACCGCGCGGCAGGCAATGCCGTCACCGACAAACTGCTCATTGGCCGGCGTCGAAATGGCATAGCCGTTATTGCGGCAGAAAAACAGCACCGGCGCCTTATGCACCGCGGCCATATTTAAACCGGCATGGAAGTCGCCCTCAGAGGCGGCGCCTTCACCAAAGTAACACAGCGTCAGTGCATTCAGGCCACGCAGCTTTTGCGCATAGGCATAACCCGAGGCCTGCGGAATTTGCGTGCCCAGTGGCGACGAAATGGTCATATAGTTAATGGCGTTTGAGCCATAGTGCACCGGCATTTGCCGGCCTTTACCCAGATCTTTCTCATTCGAGAACAACTGGTTCATAAATTGTTCCAGCGTAAAACCGCGATAGCGCAAGGCGCCCTGCTCCCGGTATTGCGCCATAATCATATCCTGATCGCTCAGTGCGGCAGCACTGCCGACCGTGGTCGCTTCTTCCCCTAAACACTGCATATAGAAGCTGATCCGGCCCTGGCGCTGTGCGGCCAGCATCCGCTCATCCAACACCCGGATAAACACCATGGTGTCGTACATCTTTAATGCGGTGTCTTTATCTAACTCTGGCGCTGTTGCCCCGTCATACAGACTGCCATCGTCTTGCAGGATCCTTAAGGTAGGTATTTTTAACGCATCACTGGCAGTGAACTCCGCGCGGTGCACCGTGGTAATGGTGGCGTTATTTGGATTAGTCATAAGGAGTCTCTTGGTTGTTTTTTATAGATTATAGTCGCGTCCGACACGTCGTGGCGCAGGTATCACCCCGCAGACATTCCGGTTTTAACTTAAATTTTTGCGCCGAACTTTACCTTTACGTAAACTGCATTGCAACCGCCGGCGGGCATAAAAAAACCTGAGCAGCAACCAAGCTGTCAGGTTATATTTACTCAGTGTCTGCTTTTCGCCACTAAATCAACTGGCCGCTGACATCTTTGGGTATCACCATCAGCATCGCCCGTTGCCCGATCGCCACCTTAGCATTGGGGAAGATAATGGCCTCACCTTCACGTTCGACCCGGTATTCCAAATCGCCATCCGTTGCCAGCAAGGATCCCAGCGGATAACTGGTAAAATTTTCCACATCATCGGCAAAATGCAGTTTGAAATCCTGTGTTTGCTTATTAATGCTGCGATACACCTCGTACAGCTGAAAGTCGGCTTGCCTGAACTCGCTAAACGGCGGCAAGGCCCCGCTAACCAGCGCCCGTAACGTCTGCTCGGTTTTGGCAAAGCGCCGCATATCGTTTTCACCAAAGGGACGCACCTTACCCAGCTCAACGGTAAAGGCATCAGCACCATGGCTATTAGAGGCATAATAACTAAAGGTACTGGCCGGGGTTTGCATCAGCAATACCGTGGTGACTTCACAGGCCGCCAGTAACTGAAACTGGGCTTTTTTCCAGGGTTTACCGTGCAGGAATGGACAAACCGCAAACTTTTCAAAGCGCGAGCCGCGAATAGCGGTATGCAGATCATAGAGCGCGCGCTCACGGCCCTCACCGCCCAGCTGATAAAAGCGGCTGACATAATTTTCTAATGCCTGCGCCCGGCGCCGCTCGGCATTAATCAGGCCTGCGCCCTTGCTATGATGGCCGGAGAATAAGCGGTTTAAGTTCTCTTCAATCTCCCGCGTGCCGTTATTAATCGCCGCCGGATTACCAAATAATACCAGTAACCGCTCGCTCAGCTGTAGCTTACCCAGCAACAGATCCCGCACCAGCGCGGCGCAGATTTCAATCGGTGCCGTTTCATTACCATGTACGCCACAACTGAGCACGATATCCTGCTGGCCACTCCGGGCAGGTTCAAAGTAAATGACCCCGGTATCCCAGATTTCTACCTGAGTACCATTGTCGAGGCTAAAGTGCGCCGGCGATAAACCATCGGGGTTAGCCAAAGTAAGCGCTAAAAAATCACCATTTTGTTTAAGTTGTTGTGCCGGCATGTTACTTCCTGTTACTGATTTAACGCAAAGAGCAGCAGATGTTACCTTGTAATGCCGCTTAGGCCAAGTTGCCCGCAGCCAGCCATTTATTCCGGTATTGTCGCTTGCTGGTATTCCGGGCGGGCTAAATGTTGTTGATTAAAACGTTGATATGACTCACCGTCAGCACCAGACCATAAGTTTAATACCTCCAGAAACACCGGATCCTGGCGCACCTGAGGCATCACACTATTAATTAAATTAACAACTTGCCGCCCCCAATCACTGCGGGCACAACCGATCGCGCCCGGAATGTGGTCTTGTTGTTGCTCCCTGATCGGCAAGCTACTGATATTCCCCTGACCGGTGCGATTAAAATAGTTGGCAACAATAGGATAATCGATGGTGTAATCCAGACGCTCTGCCTGAATCATTTGTAAAATAGTTACCGCGCCACCAACGCCAGGCCTCGCTAAAAACGGCGGATACTTGTCCAGCAAGGGTTGTAACTCGGCATAACGCCGACCTGCCGGATAACCCAAACGGTACTGCGTTGCCGATAACAATAATTCAAACGCCACCGGGCTGCCATAGCGGCTGGCGATCTCTGCAGCCAGCGGCAACCGACTCAGTATCTGATATGGCTCATAGATATGGGTGGGTTGGCTGAAATAGGCCCGCTCGGTATGACTGCCGCGATAAATCATACATGGAAAACACAGATCGGTTTGATCATTCAGTGCCTGTGAAATCCGCGGCTGCGGCATAACCCACACTGACGAAGCAACCTCGGGTAAAGCTCTATGCACCGCACTGATTAGCGCATCACAAATGCCTTTATTCTGATAAGGGCCGCTGAGGATGTGAAAAGGCGGCGCATCATTGATCGCCCATTGGATCCGGCCCGGCATCGCACCGCTCAATCCTGAGCTTAATAACAACAGCAGTATACTGATTAAGACACACCGCATTCTAAGCTGATCCGCCAAATAACCGTGTAAGCAGCATATCGCAACCCCAGCTATAAAAAAAGGCAGCTTATCGCGCTGCCTTGGTTACTCTGCTCAAGAGCGCACTGGATGCGCCCTGGTGAGTCATGCGGAGTTTACTTTTTGATTTGGCACGGCTTTAATTGCCATACCCGCTCTACATAATCTTCAATCGAGCGATCTGAGGTAAATTTACCAACCGAAGCGGTATTCAGAATGGCTTTTTCTGCCCACAGCGCTTTATCGCGATACCAGGTATCCACTTTTTGCTGCGCCGCCAGGTAGGATTCAAAGTCGGCCAGCACCAGATAGGGGTCACCGCCTTCCAGTAAGCTGCGTTTAATCGCCGCTAACTCACCCGGTTTACCCGGCGTAAAGTAATCGGTTTCCAGCCAGTCCAGAATAGCTTTCAGCTCCGGATTATTATGGTAATAATCGTAACTGTTATAGCCGCTCTCATATAAGGCTTTCACTTCATCAACGGTTAAACCAAAGATCGCGATATTATCGTCACCAACTTCCTCAGCGATTTCAATATTGGCGCCATCCAGGGTACCGACCGTAATAGCACCGTTTAACGCCAGCTTCATATTACCGGTACCTGAGGCCTCTTTACCGGCGGTGGAGATCTGCTCCGAGACATCCGCGGCCGGGATCATCTTCTCAGCTAAGCTCACCCGGTAGTTTGGCATAAACACCACTTTAATGCGGTTTTTCACCCGCTTATCGTGGTTGATCTTATCGGCGACCTTGTTAATCGCATAGATAATCTCTTTTGCCAGCTTATAGCCCGGTGCCGCCTTAGCACCAAACAGGAACACCCGTGGCACCATATCGTAATCCGGGTTTTGCAGAATACGCCGGTACAACGCCAGGATATGCAGCAGGTTCAGGTGCTGCCGTTTGTATTCATGCAGGCGTTTGATCTGCACATCAAACAGCGCCGCCGGATCCACTTCAATCCGGGTCAGCTTTTTAATTTCCCGCGCCAGATCGGCTTTGTTCTGCTGCTTAATCGCCATAAAGTTATCCTGCAATGCAGGATCTTTAGCAAAGTCAGCCAGCTTATGCAGCTTTTTCAGATCGGTTGGCCAATCGTCACCGACCTTGGCATCCAGCAAGGTAGCCAGCCTTGGGTTACAGGCTTTTAACCAGCGCCGCGGTGTTACACCGTTAGTAACGTTAGTAAATTTATCCGGCCACAGCGCCACCATTTCTGGGAACAGATCAGATTTCACCAGCTTGGAGTGAATTTCTGCCACCCCGTTCACCTTAAAGGAGCCCACCACCGACAAATGCCCCATCCGCACCATCTGCTCATGGCCTTCTTCGATAATCGACAGCTTGCGCTTCTTCGCATCGTCACCCGGCCAGCGCATTTCTACCTGCTCAAGCAGGAAGCGGCGGTTAATTTCGTAAATAATTTCGATATGCCGCGGCAGCACTTTTTCAAATAAGCGCAGTGGCCATTTTTCCAGGGCTTCTGGCAATAAGGTATGGTTAGTGTAGGCAAATACCTGCTGACAAATCGCCCAGGCGTCATCCCAAGCCATTTCAGCACGGTCAACCAGAATCCGCATCAGCTCCGGGATCGCTACCGCCGGGTGGGTATCGTTTAATTGAATCACCACCTGCTTGCCAAAGTGGCTCCAGTCATCGCCATGGCGACGCTTATAGCGGCGGATAATGTCTTTTAACGAGCAGGAGCAGAAGAAATACTGCTGAATCAGACGCAGCTCTTTACCGGCATCAGTTTCATCGTTCGGGTACAGGACCTTAGAGATGTTTTCCGCTTCCACGTTTTCCCGCGCCGCATCAATATAACCGCCGGAGTTAAACACGTCCCAGTTAAAGAAGTCAGAGGCGCGGCTTTCCCACAAGCGCAATACGTTTACCGCACTGCCATCATAGCCGACAATAGGAATATCCCACGGCACCCCCTTGATGATCCGGCCCGGGTGCCAGACTTTTTTCATCTGGCCCTGTAAGTCAAATACGGTTTCGACATAGCCATACACGGCAATTTCCTGCACCGATTCCGGGCGACAAATTTCCCACGGGTTACCGTACTCACGCCAGCTATCCGGACGCTCGATCTGCCGACCATCCTGGAAGCTCTGCTGGAACAGGCCGTTTTCATAGTGAATGCCATAACCCACGGCCGGGTAATTTAACGTCGCCAGTGATTCGATAAAGCAGGCTGCCAGACGACCCAGGCCGCCGTTACCCAGCGCCATATCCTCTTCCTGCTGCTCCAGATCGGCAATATCCAGCCCCAGCTCAGCCAGTGCCTGTTTGGCGTTCTGATAAATCCCGAGGTTATGCAGGTTATTACTGAACATCCGGCCCATCAGATACTCGAGGCTAAAATAGTGCAGCGCCCGGGTATCTTGCTCATAATGGGTGCGTTGGGTATTGCGCAGGCCATCGAAAACCTGCTCGTTTACCGCAGCACAGGTCGCGCGCCACCAGGCCTGATGGCTGGCTTTATTAACGTCGGTGCCAAGCGTGGAGTGTAAGTGTTTGATAATACTTTCTTTAATCTGCTCAGTGGCAGTGTTGGCAGCCTTTGCTACCGAAGCTGTAGAGGTCTTTTTCATTGCCAGTCCCAAATGTGTTCGCCACAGTCAGCGATGTTACACAGTTATAATTGTAGAAAAATTACAAAAACAATACCGCAAAATCGCACTTTTGGCAAAGGCTACCCATCATTTCGTAAGTTAATTACATAACTAACTGTCAGTACGCAAGTAACAAAAAAGGGGTTAGCCTTATCTAACCCCTTACTTTTAAGTCCTTTTTATATTCAACTGTTCGCAAATACCGCTGCCACAAAGGCTTTCGCATCCTGTTCCAGTTGCTCCAGATGTGCCTGATCGACAAAGCTCTCCAGATATATTTTATAGGCATTTTCGGTGCCAGAAGGACGGGCGGCAAACCAACCATTTTTGGTAACGACCTTAACGCCGCCGATGCCGGCATTATTACCCGGCGCCTTGGTCAGCACCGCAGTGATGGGATCGCCGGCCAGGCTGGTGGCCTTAACACTGCTGACATCCAGATTTTTCAGCGCGGCTTTCTGTACCGCAGACGCCGGTGCATCCAGACGCCGGTATAGTGGCGAACCTAGCTTACGGGTTAACGCCTGATACTGCAGATAAGGGTCAACCCCGGTTTTTGCCAGCATTTCGGCGGCCAGTAAGCCCAGAATAAAGCCATCTTTATCGGTCGACCAGACAGTGCCATTATGGCGAAGGAAACTGGCGCCGGCACTTTCTTCGCCACCAAAGGCGATCTCGCCTTTATGTAAGCCATCGACAAACCATTTAAAGCCAACCGGCACTTCGCTTAGCACCCGGCCCTGCGCCGCAACCACACGGTCAATCAGCGCACTGGAGACCAGGGTTTTACCAATCGCCAGCTCAGCGCCCCACTGCGGCCGGTTGGCCAGCAGATAGTTAATAGCAACCGCCAAATAGTGATTCGGATTCATCAAGCCACCGCTGCGGGTAACAATGCCATGGCGGTCAAAATCCGGATCATTGCCAATGGCAATATCAAATTGATCTTTCAGTTGAATTAAGCTTGCCATCGCATGGGCTGACGAGCAATCCATGCGGATTTTGCCGTCTTTATCCAGCGACATAAAACTAAAAGACGGATCGATCTTGTCATTGACCACGGTGATATTCAGGCCATAGCGCTCAGCAATTCTGGGCCAGAACGCAATGCCCGAACCGCCCATCGGATCGACGGCAATACGAATGCCGGCTTTGGCAATGGCCGCCATATCAATCACGTTTTCTAAGTCATCAACATAGTGCTGAATATAATCGATGTGCTGACAATAGCCGGACTGAATCGCCAGTGCATAAGGCATCATCCGCACGCCTTCCAGATCTTTGGCTAACAGCTCATTGGCGCGTTTTTCAATCCAATCGGTGACATCGGTATCTGCCGGACCACCATGCGGCGGGTTGTATTTAATGCCGCCGTCTTCCGGTGGATTATGCGAAGGCGTAATCACGATACCGTCGGCCAGTTGGCTGCTTTCACCGTCGTTGTGGGTCAGGATAGCGTGGGAAATGACGGGTGTCGGGGTATAACCTAAGTCTTTCTGGATGCAGACCTGAATTTTATTGGCAATCAGCACTTCCAGTGCGCTGGCAAAGGCCGCTTCTGACAAAGCATGGGTATCTTTACCCAAAAATAATGGCCCGGTAATGCCCTGTTTTTTCCGATACTCGGCAATTGCCTGACAAACAGCCAGTACATGTGGCTCATTAAAGGTGTGCTGCAAGGCGCTGCCGCGATGGCCGGAGGTACCAAAACTGACTTTATGCTCCGGATGTTGATGCACATCGGGCTCCAGTACATAGTAAGCCGTCATCAACCGGCAGATATTCGGAATAAGTTCGTTTGGAACCGGCTGACCTGCCAGCGGATGTAATGACATGGGCACTTCCTTTTTTGCGTAATTCAGTTAATCAGAGTAAGTCGCGGATACGCTCAGCGTCTTCAGCACTATAGCCAAGTTTAATCGCAGTTTCCGTCAGCATCATTTTTTTCCGGGTGGTATTGGAATTGGTGATCACCCAGAAGTTAGTATTAGGAATTTGCTTCGGGTTAGTGCTGCTGCCCGCTTCGTTTAACGCCTCGGCCGAAGTCCCAAAATACAGCCGGTTGCGGCCTTTAATCTCAAGCACCCTGGCAAAATCTTTTTTGTGTACCCGTGCCAAAACCGAGAGCAGATATAAAAAGCGGCCAACGATATTCTGTTCGGTTTGTAAATCCTGTGGTGTTACCAGATCAAAAATATTACCGGCTTTAGTTTTGCCAGCCGGTTCGACCACCGCGGCTGCGACAGCCGCAGTGCTTACTGCAGCTACCGGCGCAGCAGGTGCCGCTATAGTGGCTTTGACAGGGGCACCGGGTAGTAAACGACGCAGGATATCTGAGGCACTTTCGCCAATACGCTGGGTCTGGCCGGCGATAAACTGATAAAGATCGTCGTCAATTTCAATGGTTTTCATAGTGTTAATCCGTTACCTCAAATTGGCCTGATTATATACCCAAAGCAGCAAAAGATGC
The DNA here is from genome assembly GCF_001441695.1 of Alishewanella sp. WH16-1. Lineage (NCBI taxonomy): Bacteria > Pseudomonadati > Pseudomonadota > Gammaproteobacteria > Alteromonadales > Alteromonadaceae > Alishewanella > Alishewanella sp. WH16-1. The sequence continues at coordinate 11,127 of NZ_LCWL01000148.1, forward strand.
GAGTTTCCGCCGGTGCCTGACGCTGGGCTGATGTTTTGCTAGAATAGCCTGCTATTACTAGGGCGTGTTGACGTTTTCTGCTTAGATTTTGTTCGCACTGGCGGCGCTTTGATCGCGAAACGAGGAGCGCAGTTTAGTTATTCTAAATAAGTGACGAGTGACAAAGAGCAAAGCGCCGCCAGCGCGAACCCTTCGGGCAGCGTTTGGCTGGCGTTTCTACTGCGTTATCGCTTGTTCATGTAGAATAACTACACATCACAAGCTCTGCCTTGTATAAACACCAGCCAAACGGCTGCAAAAACAAGCAGCAAACGTCAACACGCCCTAAGACTCCGTAAAGCAAAAGAGTAGCGGTTATGATACTGAATTATCAACTTAACGGTCAGGGTCCGCTCGTGGTGCTGATCCACGGCCTGTTCGGCAGTTTTGAAAATCTGGGCGTGATCGCCCGCGCCTTACAGGATGAATTTCAGGTACTGAATATCGATGTGCGTAACCATGGCCGCTCGCCACAGAGTAGCGACATGAGTTACCCGTTACTGGCCGCGGATCTGGCAGAAACACTGGACAGTCTGGCACTTAAGCCCTTTGCACTGCTTGGTCATTCCATGGGCGGCAAAATTGCCATGCAATATGCGCTGCAAAACGCTGACAAACCAGAGCGCCTGATCCTGGCCGATATCGCCCCGGTCGGTTATCCACCCCGGCATAACAGTATCTTTGCCGGCCTGAACAGTATTGATTTAACTACCCTAAGCAGCCGGGCCGAAGCCGATCAACTGCTGGCAGCCTATATAAAGGAAGCCGGCGTGCGACAGTTTTTATTAAAAAGTCTGGATAAAACCGAGACCGGCTTTCGCTGGCGCTTTAATCTGGATGCCTTAAGTACGCATTACCAGGCGCTGATTGGTGCACCAGCGGCGCAAGGCGTGTTTGATGGCCCGACCCTTTTTATCAAAGGCGGCAACTCAGATTACATCCTAGCTGAGCACAGACCGACTATTCTGGCACATTTTCCGGCGGCGCAAGCCAAAGTGATCGAAGGCACCGGCCATTGGCTGCATGCTGAGAAACCGGCGGCGTTTAATAAAATTGTGCGCGATTTTTTATTGAGCTAGCGCAGAAAAAGCGGTGCCAGTTGTGCTATAGTGCGCGCACTTTTTTCGGGACGACCCTTGCAAATGAGTGTAGAGCAGTTTGAAACTATTGGCCTGTGGCTTGGTCTGGGTGTGTTATACATCTTTATCGTACTGGCGATCCGCGATGTACTGAAGAAAAGTCAGGCTCCGAAAATGGGGCAATTTTTTGTCTGGCTGGTGCTGTTTTTATCACCACTGGTCTTTATCGTGAAAAGTGTATTGCAGTATTTTTTCGAATAAGAGGCGACGTCATGGCGAAAATAGCCACCGATCGCACCACCATTGATTTATTTGCGCTGGACAAGCGCCCCGGCAGACCCAAAACTAACCCCCTGCCGCGGGAAGAACAGTTAAAACTGAACAAGCGCAACCAAATCAAGCGCGATCGCGTAAAGGGGTTAAAGCGTATCGAATGCAAGGTGTCAGAGCAGCTGTGTGACAAACTCGATCAGGCAGCGGCTTTGGCCAAGATGACACGCAGTAATTTTATTGAACATCTGTTAGAACAGGCTTTGGCCAGGTAAGAAGGCGTTAACTATGGCAACAGTGGGTATTTTTTTTGGTAGCGATACCGGTAACACCGAACATATCGCCAAGATGATCCAGAAAGAACTGGGTAAAAACTTAATCGATATTCGTGATATCGCGAAAAGCAGCAAAGAAGATATTGCAAGCTTCGATCTGCTGCTGCTCGGGATCCCAACCTGGTACTACGGCGAAGCGCAATGCGACTGGGATGATTTCTTCCCGGAATTGGAAAATATCGACTTTAATAACAAGCTGGTCGCGATTTTTGGCTGCGGCGATCAGGAAGATTACGCTGAGTATTTCCTGGATGCGATGGGCACGCTGCGTGACATTATCGAGCCGAAGGGTGCCATTATTGTCGGCCACTGGCCAACTGCCGGTTATAACTTTGTCGCTTCTAAAGCACTGGTCGATGACAACCACTTTATTGGCCTGGGTATCGATGAAGATCGCCAGCCGGAGCTGACCGAGCAACGGGTTAAGCAATGGTGTAAGCAGATTTATGATGAAATGAGCCTGGCGGAATTTGCCAAGCTGTAAGCTACCTTTGTAGCAGCCGCTCACAGCAGAAAAAGCCGGTTCGCCGGCTTTTTTTATGCCTTAGTTACTGACTCGGTTGCGCGGTACTTCGGCTTTTTCCGGACATAGACAGTGCGATTGACTTCACATACCACCTGATTATTCGCATCTTTGATATGTACCAAAAACTGCGGAAAAAACTTGTCACCGCCGTCGGTCTCACGTTTAACCTGCTCCACCATCTCATCCGACAGCCAGAACTCGGCGGTTAAACGGCTATAACCCGGTTTGATATAGTTGATATCGGCCTGTTTGTCCCACACCAGATATTCTTTACCTAAAGCGCCCATCAGCAGCAGCGGGTATATCGGATCGGTCATCGCAAACATTGAACCACCAAACTGGCTACTATTAATATTGCGGGTCCAGGGCCGTGATTTCAGCTCGACCCGGCAGTAGCGGTAATCATCACTCAGCGCCGCCACCTTTATGCCGCTGAAAAAAAACGGTGGCCAAAAATTCAGTAAATGGCGCATCACGCCCGGTTTAAATGCCCAACGCATAACTCACTCTCTGGTATGACCTGTGACGTGCATTCTACCTTGCTTTCAAATTTCAGCAAGTTAGGGCCGTAAAATATTGAAAAGGGATAAAGCCATTGAATATAAAACTAATCTCTTTATAATCCCTGTAAGTTCACGTTTAGATAAGAGTTGCTATGAACGATCATAATACCGAGTTACGTAAGGCTGGCCTGAAAGTGACCCTGCCACGGGTGAAGATTCTGGAGATCCTGCAGGATCCGAAAAACCAGCATATCAGTGCCGAAGATGTATATAAGCTATTACTGGACATCGGTGAGGATATCGGCCTGGCGACCGTATACCGGGTACTAAACCAGTTTGATGATGCCGGCATTCTAACCCGCCACCACTTTGAAGGCGGTAAGTCAGTGTTCGAGCTAACCGGTGCTAACCACCACGACCACTTAGTTTGCTTAAAATGCGGCAAGGTGGTTGAGTTTGAAGACGACACCATCGAGCAGCGCCAACTGGCGATTGCCAAACAGCATGGTATCAAACTGACTCACCACAGTTTGTATATGTACGGTGAATGTGAAGACACTGTGCAGTGTAAGAAAAACAGCGAGCAGAACTAACTACTGGCTCTATCGAGTAGGAGGCGGGATCA
>NZ_LCWL01000105.1:0-14385 GCF_001441695.1 Alishewanella sp. WH16-1
TATTTTTAGGGATGATTACCCAGGAAGTGCAGGCGGCAATTAATACGGCCTCTTCGTTACTGCCAAACGATTTACCCAGCCCGCCGATTTACCGCAAGGTCAATCCGGCTGATGCGCCGATCCTGACACTGGCCATCACCTCGTCCACACTGCCGTTACCGCAGGTGTATGACCTGACTGATACCCGGATGGCACAAAAACTGGCGCAATTACCCGGCGTTGGCATGGTCAGCCTGGCCGGTGGTCAGCGGCCGGCCATTCGGGTGAAAGCCAATCCTTCGGCACTGGCCAATATGAATCTGAGCCTGGAGAATTTGCGCGCTGCCATTGCTGCAGCTAACACCAACCAGCCTAAGGGCAGTTTCGATGGCCCCTTCCGCTCAACTATGCTGGATGCCAATGACCAGATCCGCGATGTCGCTGAGTACCGGGATCTCATTATCGCCTGGCGTGATAATGCACCGGTGCGGCTGCGGGATGTCGCCAGTGTTGAGCAAGGCGCTGAAGATCGCTTCTTAGCCGCCTGGGCCAACGAGCAGCCGGCAGTATTACTGAATATCCAGCGTCAGCCCGGCGCTAACGTGATTGAAGTGGCAGATCGGGTACAACAATTACTACCGCAGCTGATGGCAACGATGCCAGCCGCGGTAGATGTGGTGGTATTGACCGATCGTACCCACAGTATCCGGGCTTCAGTACGAGATGTGCAGCATGAGCTGGTGTTTGCCGTCTGTCTGGTTATCCTGGTGACCTATGTCTTTTTGAAAACGATCCCGGCAACCATTATTCCCAGTCTGGCAGTACCACTGTCGCTGATTGGTACGTTCGCGGTGATGCTGTTACTGGGTTTCTCGGTCAATAACCTGACCTTAATGGCGATGGTGATTGCCACCGGCTTTGTCGTCGATGATGCTATCGTGATGCTGGAGAATATTGCCCGCCATCGCGAGCAAGGCGCTTCCCCCCTCGACGCTGCCCTGAAAGGCGCGAAAGAAATTGGTTTTACGCTGATTTCACTGACTTTCTCGTTAATTGCGGTGTTGATCCCATTGCTGTTTATGGCGGATGTGGTTGGCCGCTTGTTCTTTGAATTTGCGGTAACCCTGGCGGTAGCCATCCTGATTTCATTAGTCGTGTCGCTAACCCTGACGCCGATGCTGTGCGCCCGGCTGTTAAAGGCAATGCCTGCCCATGATCAGCCGAACGATGTTATTCAGCGGCTGATTAACCGCTATGCGTTAATGCTGCAGTGGGTACTGCGCCATCAGCGGTTGGCGCTGGCCAGTATGCTGGGTACAGTGGCGTTGACTGTCGGGCTGTATCTGGCGGTACCGAAAGGCTTTTTTCCGGTGCAGGACAGTGGCGTCATTCAGGTGATCACCGAAGCGCCGCAAGATATTTCTTTTCAGGCGATGGCTCAGCGGCAACAAGAGTTAGCTGCTAATTTACTGCAGCACCCCGATGTTGCCAGTTTGTCATCCTTTATTGGTGTTGATGGCAGTAACAGCAGCATAAACAGCGGGCGGATCTTGCTGAACTTGCAGCCGCATGCCAGCCGCAATAAAACGGCAGTAGAAATTATCCGCGAGCTGGAGCAACAGGTTACGGCAGTAGCGGGGATTAAAGGCTGGTTTCAGCCGGTACAGGAATTAAGTATCGAAGATCGGGTCAGTCGTACTCAGTATCAATTTACGCTAAGTACGCCGGACAGCGAGGTACTGAGCCTGTGGTTGCCGGAGGTGATGGCGGCACTGCAGCAGCGGCCGGAGTTATCCGAGGTCGCACACGATCTGCAGCAGCAAGGTTTACAGGCCTTTATCGATATCGATCGCAATGCTGCCGCCCGGTTGGGCTTAAGCGTGGCACAAATCAGTGCCGTGTTGCAAAGTGCCTATAGCCAGCGCCAAATTTCTACCTTGTTTACCCAGGCTAACCAATACCGGGTGGTGCTGGAGGTCGATCCGGCGCAGGTGCAGGGTATTGAGGCGCTCGACAAACTCTATCTAACCAGTAATACCGGCGCTACCGTACCTCTGTCGGCCGTGGCGACAGTCAGCCAGCGTCCGGCAAAGCTGCTGATTAACCAGCAAGGACAATTCCCGGCAGTGACGCTGTCATTTAACCTTGCCGCAGGCTATTCATTGGGGCAGGCGGTTGCTGCCATTGAGCAGGTGCAAAGCCAGTTACAGTTACCCCCGGAGTTAGAGCTCAGTTTTCAGGGCGCGGCTGAAGCGTTCCGAGCCTCCCTTGGCAATACGCTGTGGCTGATACTGGCGGCGATTGTCACCATGTATATTGTGTTGGGCGTATTGTACGAAAGTCTGATCCACCCGGTCACCATTTTGTCGACGCTACCGTCAGCTACTGTGGGAGCCTTGCTGGCACTGCTAATCACGGGCCGGCCGCTGGATCTGATTGCGGTAATCGGCATCGTGCTACTGATTGGTTTGGTAAAGAAAAACGGCATTATGATGGTCGATTTTGCCCTGGATGCGCAGCGCAATCAGGGCATGACCCCGGCCGAAGCTATCTATCAGGCGGCGCTACTGCGTTTTCGGCCAATTTTAATGACCACCTTGGCAGCATTATTTGGTGCCATTCCGCTGATGTTATCCACCGGCTCGGGTGCCGAGCTGCGCCAGCCCCTGGGTTTGGTGATGGTGGGTGGCTTGCTGGTTAGCCAGATATTGACGGTGTTTACTACACCAGTGGTTTATCTCTGGTTCGATAAGTTGGTACGTAAGCGCCAGCAAAGTCCGGTTGAGGTTGCCAGTCTATGAATCTGGCCCAGCCCTTTATCCAACGGCCGGTCGCCAGTGGTTTGCTGGCAACGGCGATTTTGCTGCTGGGCTTACTAAGCTGGCGCTTGTTACCGGTGTCACCGTTACCGGCAATCGATTTTCCGATGATAGTGGTCAGTGCCAGTTTGCCGGGCGCCAGTCCGGAAAGTATGGCGGCAACAGTTGCCACACCGCTGGAGCGGGCACTGGGCAGTATTGCGGGCATTCGGCGCATTAGTTCATCCAGTAATCAGGGCTCAACCCAAATCCGCCTCGAATTTGAATTAGACCGCAATGTCGATGATGCAGCGCGCGAAGTGCAGGCGGCGATTAACGTGGCGCGCAGTCAGCTGCCATCCGGGATGCCGGGTAACCCGGTGTACCGCAAGTTTAACCCGTCACAGGCACCGATCATGGCGTTGGCGCTTAGCTCCGATCATCTGGCGGGCAGTACCTTGTACGACAATGCCTCCACCATTCTGGCACAGAAAATTGCCCAGATTAGCGGCGTAGGCGAAGTCGAGGTCAGTGGCTCTTCATTACCTGCGGTAAGGGTGCAACTGAATCCGGGCATGCTGGCGCAATATGGTGTAGCACTGGATGAGGTGCGCAGCGCTATCAGTACCGTTAATGCCTCGGTGCCGCTCGGTGTGCTGGAAACGGATAGCCACCGCTGGCAGCTGGCAACCAGTGAAACCTTACGCCGGGCCGCGGATTATCAGGATCTGATCGTTAAATATGTTGATGGTGCCGCGATCCGGCTGGCGGATGTGGCACTGGTCACAGATTCGACGGAAGATCGCTACAGTGCCGGTTTTCACAACGATAAAGACGCGGTGATCTTGCTGATCAGTCGTCGTACTGGCGCCAATATAGTGGCCACCATCGATGCGATTTATCAGCAGCTGCCGTTATTACAAGCCTTGGCGCCGGCAGGCGCTGAGCTGGCGGTAGTGATGGATCGCAGCCCGGTGATCCGGGCCACCCTGAGCGAGGCACAAATTAGCCTGACCTTAGCAGTATTGCTGGTGGTGCTGGTGGTCTGGGTATTTCTGGGGAACTTACGCAGTGCCCTGATCCCGAGTGTCACTATTCCGGTGTCGTTAATTGGCGCCTTTAGCGTGATGTATTTGTGTGGGTTTTCGCTAAACAACCTGTCGGTGATGGCATTGATTGTTGCAACCGGGCTGGTGGTGGATGATGCTATCGTGGTGGTGGAAAATATCCGTCGTCACCTGGAACGCGGCCTGTCACCGCTGCAAGCGGCGCGGCAAGGGGCTGCCGAAGTCGGTTTTACCTTGCTAGCAATGAACCTGGCGCTGATCGTGATTTTCCTGTCGATACTCTTTATGGGCGGCCTGGTTGAGCGCTTGTTCCGCGAGTTTTCAATTACGCTGGTGGCGGCAATGGTGATTTCGCTGCTGATTTCGCTGACGCTGACACCCAGTATGTCGGCGATATTGTTAAGGGCGACGCCAGCGTCGGCAGCACCGGATCACGCGGATTTCTTCCAGCGCTTGCAGCAGGGTTACCGCCGCAGTATTGATTTTGGCCTGGACCATTATCGATGGTTACTGTTATTGCTATTGTTACTCTTTGGCGCCACCGCCTGGTTATACACTAAGGTGCCGTCAGGCTTACTACCCGAACAGGATACCGGACAGTTAAATGGTTTTGTGCGTGGTGACGACGGTGCCTCGTTCCAAATGATGCAACCGAAGATTGAAGCGTTCCGCCAGCATGTGTTGCAGGATCCTGCAGTCGCTGATGTCACCGGCTCTGCCGGTGGTAGTGGCGGGGTCAGTAACTCCTGGATGCGGGTACGGTTAAAACCCCTGGCGGAGCGACAGGTGTCGGCGCGGGCGGTAGTCGATCGTTTACGAGCAACGGCACCTAAGGTTCCCGGCGGCATTCTGTTTATGAACGTCGATCAGGATATTCGCCTGTCATCGCCGTTTGGGCGCAGTGATTATGAAGTGCAGTTACTGTCAGATGATTTAAGTTTGCTGCGCCAGTGGGGCAAGCGGGTGGGTGAGAAACTGCAAGACTTACCGCAACTAGTGGATGTGAACACCCCGGGAGGCGAGGACGCGCAGCAAATTGAGCTGAAAATCGACCGTGAAGCGGCACAGCGGCTGGGTGTCGATATGCGCACCATCGCCAGCTTACTGAATAACTCGTTTTCACAGCGCCAGGTCGCGACTTTGTACGACCAGCAGAATCAGTACCGCATCGTGATGGAAGTGTTGCCCGGTTATACCGCCCAACCGGAGGTGCTGCAGCAGCTACAAATTGTTACCAGTAATGGCGACAGAGTACCGCTGGCTGCTATTGCGACCTATCAATATGGGCTGGTAAATGACCGTGTGCAACATGATGGCCAGTTTGCTTCGGTGAATATTGGCTATGGTTTAGCGCCGGATGTCACGCTGGAGCAGGCATCGCAGGCGATTGACCAGGCTATGGCCGAACTGATGTTACCCGGTGCTATCGTCGCCGTTAGTGGCGAGAATCAGCGGAATGCGTTATTTCAGACGGCGGATCAAACCTGGTTGATTATTGCGGTCATTGTTGCCGTTTATCTGCTACTGGGCGTGTTGTATGAAAGTCTAATCCAACCACTGACGATTCTATCGGTGGTGCCTTGTGCAGCTTTAGGCGCCCTGCTGGCGCTTTATCTCACCGGTACGGACTTTAATCTGATAGCGCTGCTGGGTCTGTTTCTCTTGATAGGTATAGTGCTGAAGAACGCCATTTTGTTAGTTGATTTTGCGTTGGCGGCAGAGCGGGAGCAGGGTTTGACGCCGCAACAGGCTGTTGCTCTGGCAGCCCAGCAGCGTTTAAGACCCATCTTAATGACGAACTTTGCCGCGCTGCTGGGTGCGCTGCCGTTGTTATTGGGTGTTGGTGAAGGTTCTGAGTTACGTCAGCCACTGGGTATTACCATAGTGGGCGGCTTATTGGTCAGTCAGTTGCTCACCTTATATACCACGCCGGCCGTGTACCTGTTGTTTAGCAAAGTGCGGTTGCGCCGGGCTAACAGTCCTAGCGCTTAGGCTGGCTGTTGTTGTAGCAGTAACCGGCGGAACTCCTCTGCCGGTACCGGCTTGCTGAAATAATACCCCTGGTAGTAATCACAAGCCATGTCCTGCAACAACGCCAGTTGTTCAGCGGTTTCTACCCCCTCCGCCAGTACCTCGAAGCGCAGCGTGTGGCCAAGCTCAATAATGGCTTTGGCGATTTGGCGGTCATCAGTGTTGGCCGTCATATTGGCAATAAAACGGCGATCGACTTTCAGGATATCCAGAGGCAGGCGTTGTAAATACGCCAGTGATGAATAGCCGGTGCCAAAATCATCAATCGCCAGCCGGACCCCGGTTTCCCGTAACTGTTGCATGGTCAGTACCACTTTCTCTTCATCCAGCATCAATGCACTTTCGGTTACTTCAAGTTCCAGCAATCTGGCCGGGAAGCCGCTTTCTGCCAGTACCATCTTAACTTGCTGCTCCAGGTCACCACGGCCGAATTGCTGCACCGACACATTGACCGCCAGAGTGATGGGCGGCAAGCCCTCGTTCAACCAGGCTTGCCCCTGGATACAGGCTTGCTGCAACACCTGCTGACCGATCAGGTGTATTAAGCCAGAACTTTCAGCTAACGGGATAAACAAGTCCGGACTGATAAAGCCCAGTTCAGGATCCTGCCAGCGCAGTAACAGCTCCGCACCGATAATACTGCCGGTTTTGATATCGAGTTGCGGTTGGTAGTAGCAGCGTAACTGTTGCTTCTTGATCGCTTGCCGTAACCGGCTTTCCAATACCAGCCGTTGCCGGGCCTGAGCTGTCAACTGATCGCTATAGTAATAGTAGGTATTGCGACCTTCCGATTTGGCTTTATACAGCGCCGCATCCGCCCCTTGTAATAACGCCTCAACGTTATCATGGTGGGTGGGATATAAGCTGATCCCGATAGAGGCGGCCGTACTGAGTTCCAGGTCCTGTTCTAATAACATCGGTTGTTGTAAGTTTTGCAATAATTCCTGGGCAAAGCGGGCGGCATCTTCCGGCGTGTCCAGGTGTTCAATTAGGATGGCAAATTCATCGCCGCCAAGCCGGGCGAGGGAGTCTGTTTCCCGACAACAGATTTGTAGCTTTTCTACCACCCGTTGTAATAGCAGATCGCCAGTTTTATGGCCATAGGAGTCATTTATGTTTTTAAAATTATCCAAGTCCAGGATTAGCACCGCCAGTTGCAGATTTTCCCGGCGTGCCACTTTCAACGCCTGATCCAGTTGGTTGGCAAAGTAATGGCGGTTTGGTAAGTGGGTCAGCGGATCGTATTGGGCTAAAAATGCCAGTTGTGCTTCTTGTTGCTTGTAGTCCGTCAGATCAATATCGATACAGTAAATCTGTGGTTTTTTGTCAGGCAGGATAATGACGGCATGAGACGAATACACGGTAACGGGTGAGCCATCTTTACGCCTTAAGGTCAGTTCTTCAGCATGTCTGGCTTCGCCAGAGCTGGCCATCAGGTTAATTGCTTCGCGTACCCCATCCTGCATTTTTTCCGGAATAATCAAATCCAGTAAGTTACGGCCTACAGCTTCCTTTCGGCTATAGCCATACACTTTTTCACTGCCTTTATTCCAATACAGTGTTTTGCCCTCCTCATCATAACCCTGCACCGAGATGGTTGGCATACTATCCAGCAAAGTCCGGAATCTGAGTTCACTCTCTTCTAATTTCATCTGAGTCAGCTTTACATCAGAAATATCCTGAATCACTGACACAAAAAAGGGCTCACTATTTTCGGTTTCAGCGATTAAGGCTACCGATAAGCGTGCCCAGATAATTTGCCCATTCTTATGTAAATAGCGTTTCTCCAGCGTATAACTTTGCCGTCTACCCTGCAGTACTTCATGCAGCAGCTCCTGATCCCGGGATAAATCCATCGGATGAGTTAACTGCTGAAAGCGCATGGTAAGAAGTTCTGCGGCGCTATAGCCAAGCAGGTTACAGAGTTCGTCATTAACGCGGATAAACTGGCCATCAGCGTTAACATGCGCGATACCGGCTGCAGCACGGGCAATCGTCTGTTCTAACAGATATTCTGACTTGAGTAAGGAGCGGGCGAAATGTAAACGCTGCTTAAGTAATAACCAGGCTAATAGCGCAGTCAGTAACACATAGGTATAGCCTTTATAACTCTGGTAACGGGTCAGGGTGGCCGCATCGGTAACCAGGGCTGATACTAATTGGTCGCTGAAAGTTATCCAAAAAAAGCCAAGTACCAGATAGCAAAGCGCCCCTAACAATGGATAGTAACGAAGTTTCTTGCGGCGGGCGTCCAGTTGCTTCATGCGTGAAATCTTTCTACTCAGACTAGAGGTGAGTTCTAAGCATAGCGGAAATTTTCAGTAAGATCAGAGGCAAATCAACAAAAAACGGGCTCAGAGCCCGTTTTTCCGTGGTCTTAGAATGAATAGACCAGTGTCAGGGACGTCTGGGTATCAGTACTCTTTTTATCCACTGGGACATCGGAGTCATTTTGTACCAGAAAAGCCGCTTTCATTTGCATCGCACCATTAATCCGGGCACTAAGCGCGGTTTCGGCGATGGTACGGGTATTATCAGCACTGTATTCGACGCTCAGTGTTTGCGTGAAGGCGGCGGATTCGCTTAAAGTCCATTTATAGGATGCGGCGCCGCGGGCAAGTAAACCTTTTTCGGTTTCCCGGAGCAGGCCAGTTTCCGTTTCAACGGCTGCGCGCTTAGCGGTGTAATAACCCGGACCGACTTCGACATCCAGTGATTGATTTTCCAGATTGAGTAAACGGGTACCATAACCGGCAGCCAAAGTGGTGTATTGGGTGTAGGCACCAAACTTGTCATCGGTGTAAGAGCCGAGCACGAAAACGTTGTCGTGTTCCTGCGTCAGTTTATAGGCACCCTTGGCTGACACCAGGTAGCGTTCTGCGGAACGCTCCTTCACACGGCTGCCGTCAGCGCCCTCTTTTTCATCCTCTTTAAAAAAGGCGCTCAGAATATACTGATTACTCCAGTTGGTCAGATCTTGTTTCGCATCAATCTTACCGGTGATAGAGGTGCCCTCAGTGTTACCGGTAGTGGTGATGGCACCCAACTCGGCTGACGTAGTCCAAACTTTTTGCTCTTCAGCTTGTGCCTGCGCGCCAGCAGCCAGCGCGATCGCGACAGCAAGGGTTACTGTTCTCATACTTACTCCTTGGAATCTTGCTTGATATGGACATCCATCTGTGGGAACGGAATGCCGATGCCGTGTTCATCAAACGTCAATTTAACTTTTTCCAGCGTATCCCAGTACACGCCCCAGTAGTCATCTGTGTTAACCCAGGGACGGACAATAAGATTGACTGACGAATCAGCCAGCTCTGAGACCCGGATATTCGGTGCCGGTTCCGCCAATACCCGTGGGTCTTCACTGATAATTTGCTCCAGCAGCGCTTTGGCTTTACGCAAATCTGAGTCATAACTAATACCGATAACCAGATCGACACGGCGCGTACTTTCAGCCGAGAAATTCGTGATGTGACCGCCGGTTATTTTAGCGTTCGGCACTATTACTCTTTTGTTATCCGGCGTTTTCATAATGGTCTGGAAAATTTCAATTTTATCAACGGTCCCGGTAATGCCGCCGGCATCAATAAAATCACCTGATTTAAACGGCCGGAACAGAATGATCAGCACGCCGGAGGCAAAGTTGGCCAGAGAGCCCTGTAATGCTAAACCTACTGCTAAACCGGCAGCACCCAGAATGGCGATAAAGGACGTCGTTTGTACGCCGACCTGTGACAATGCCATCAGAGCAGTCGCAATCATTAAAATGGCATACAGAATACTGGATAAGAAAGACACGACGGCCTTATCAATATTGCGTGACAGCAGACCTTTTTCTAACAAGCCTGAGATGCTGCGGGCGATAATCCGGCCAACATAAAAAATCACAATGGCGGCGATCAGCTTTAAAAAGTAACCCAGCAAAATCTCATGGTTTTGCTGGAACAATTCGTTAATTTGCTCCATATGTTCACTCCTGTGAGATAAATTAGAATCGCAATCATATCATAAAAAACTGCCGATTTCGGTCAGTGACTGGCCAGTTGCGGCTATACTTGGGCAAATGCGGCAAAAAAGGGCTTGGTTGGCCGCCGGCTTTTTGGTTAAAATACAGCTCTGTTGTGGTGACTGTAGCTCAGTTGGTAGAGCCCCGGATTGTGATTCCGGTTGTCGTGGGTTCGAGCCCCATCAGTCACCCCACTCCTTTCTCCTGCCCTGCTATACTGCCAGTATTATTGTTTTTATCGTCAAATATCTGATGGATTTAACGTCTTTACAGCAACAGCTTGAACAACCCCGGCTAGCCCCGGTTGAACAATGGGATCCCCCTTTTTGTGGCGATCTGCCGCTGCGGATCGATGCACAGGGACGCTGGTGGTATCAGGACGGCGAAATTACCCGCCCGGGGCTGATTAAACTTTTCGCGTCGGTGATGCTGTGTCAAGGCGGAGCGTATTTTTTACAAACACCGGCGGAGAAAGTGCGGATCCAGGTCGAGGATGCGCCCTTTATCGCCATTGCCAGTCGCTGGCAGCCAACAGCGACTGGCCCGCAGCTGTGGTTTACGACCAATTTGCAGGACAGTGTGCCGCTGAGTCAGGATCATCCACTGCTCTTGCGTCAGTATGCCGGACAAAGCTTGCCTTATCTTAGTTTGTGGCGTGGTTTGTCAGCACGCTTACATCGCAATCTGTACTATCAGCTACTGGATGAAGCAGAGCTGAGGCCAACAGAAAGTGGCATTGATGCGATTCTGCACAGCGCCGGCGCAGCCTATTTGCTGGCACAGGCAGAATAAAACCGTGCCAGCGCGCTTTATCGCAAAAACAGGTCAGGTATCGCAAGCGCATTGCAGAGTCTGCGGGTGCCGTTGATAGTAAAGTTCCACTAAGTTGAGGATAACTAAAATGAATAAGACGCTCTCTGTGTTGTCGCTGGCCTGTCTGACCGCTTTGACCTTGCCGCAGGGTTATGCCGCTACCTATATCCACGCCGGTAAGCTGATCACTGCCGAAACCAACCAGATGCTCAGTGAACAGACGATTATTGTCGACGGTAACAAAATTATTGCCATTGAAGGCGGTTACAAAACGCCGGCCGCAGGCGATACCTTAATCGACTTACGCCAGCATACGGTGCTGCCGGGTTTAATGGATATGCACACCCATTTCTCCAGTCAGATCAGTGCTACCTCTTACGGTGAGGGGCAGCGGTTGAATGAGGCTGACTATGCGTTACGTGGCGCGGTGTTTGCAGAAAAAACCTTAATGGCAGGTTTTACCACAGTACGCGAACTGGGTGACAGCCATCATGTCAGTGTCGCGCTGCGTAAAGCCATTGCTCAGGGGTTTGTTAAGGGACCGCGTATTTATGCCGCGGGTAAGTCTTTAGCCACCACGGGCGGGCATGCAGATCCGACAAATGGTCTGGCCTATTTGCTGCAGGGCGATCCCGGTCCGAAAGAAGGGGTGATTAATGGCCCGGATGAAGCACGTAAAGCAGTACGCCAACGCTATAAAGATGGTGCTGACCTGATAAAAATTACTGCGACCGGCGGTGTGCTCAGCGTCGCCAAAAGTGGGATGAACCCGCAGTTTACCGATGATGAGTTAGCAGCGATAGTCAGTACGGCCCGTGATTATGGCTTTAAAGTGGCGGTGCATGCGCATGGCAAAGAGGGGATGCAGCGCGCGATTAAAGCCGGTGTGGATTCGATTGAGCATGGTACCTTTATGGATAAAGAGACCATGGCGCTGATGAAAAAGCACGGTACCTATTATGTGCCGACCATTAGTGCCGGTAAGTGGGTACAACAAAAAGCTGAAATTGACGGTTTTTTCCCGGACTTGGTACGACCCAAAGCGGCTAGCATTGGTCCACTAATCCAACAAACCTTTAGTGAAGCTTACAAAGCCGGCGTGAAAATTGCGTTTGGTACCGATGCCGGTGTGGGTGCGCATGGCGACAACTGGCTGGAATTTGTTTATATGACAGAAGCCGGTATGCCGGCCATGGCTGCCATCCAATCGGCAACGATCGAGGGGGCCCGGTTGTTGGGGATGGAACAAGAGCTGGGGTCAATCAAAGCCGGTAAGCTGGCAGATATTATCGCGGTGCCGGGTAATCCGCTGAACGATATCAAAACGCTGGGTCAAGTCAGTTTCGTGATGAAAGATGGTCAGATCTACAAGCAATAATCTTGTCGCAGCAGGCATTAAGCCTGCTGAAACCGTTCCAGAATCAGCCGCAGGTCGACTTCGATCTGCGCTTTTAAATCCTTTTCCGCACTGAGTCGCACTTTATCCTGCTGCCGGGTAAGCTTTTTGTCCTGATCTTTGCGGGCCTGGTGGGTCGGCATATCTTTTACGGTCAGATACATCTGATAAATACCGGGGTAACTGCTTACGGCGTCCGGTTTATCTGCGACCGGCCAGTGGTCTAGTAATACCCAAAGTCGCAGAGCACCTTCCGAGAACTCGCATTGTTGCTCCAGCATGGCACGGCTAATCAGAACAATGCTTTCTTGCAGATACGCTTTCTTTTCCTGCTGTTGCTGGCGGGCTTTCTGTTCAGCCAGCTGCTGTTGTTGTTTTTGCTGCTGCAGCAACCATAGCAATCTGCCGGCATAAAATGCCAGGCCAGCAACAATCAATACCGCTGTCGTCAGGAGTAATATCAACCACCAGGTCACGCCGGATCCTCATCGCCTAACAAATCTTTACGCCAGTCAGTACGCTCGAAGCGGCTTAGCGGATCCTCGTCTTCTGCTGTCGCATCAGCGGCCGGTTCTTCGTCATCCAGCCCTAACAGCGTCATTAGCTCGCTGATGCGTGCGGTTTGACGGTTAAAGTACTTAGCGTCTTTACCGGTGAGCAGCTCATCGCGCTCTACCCGCTCCAGTAATTGCTGTAGCTTAGGATCGTTTTCCAGCTGTAATAGCTCTTGCTCCGGGCTTAATGTCTCGGGTTTAGCCGCCTTTAACTGCACCTTTGGTAACGGTGCCGGAGCGGCTACCGGCAGCAGTTCCGGCTTGGCTTCCGGTAGTAACGCTATAGGTTTTTTACTGCCCAGACGCGGATCTTTTTTGGCTTTGTTGGCAACCGGTTCCTGGTTGACGTTAGCTTGTTGCATACTGTTGCGGTTACCAGATTTCAGACCAGCGCCTTTTTTCTTGGTTTCATCCTTTTGCTCACGGATTTTACGGATTTCTGTGGCCGGTAAATGGCGTTGTCCGTTATCGCTGGCCTTACGGGATTTTTTTTGACGCGTCATAGTAATCTGGATACCTGTAAAAAAGGGCGCACATTTTAACCAGCTTTGCGTAAAAGCACCACATCCTTCGCAGGAAAACTTAGGCTTAACTGATCGCGTTGGGCTAAAAACGCAAAAGTGCGCTGATGAAAGAAGCGGATATGCGTTGGATCACGTTTATAGTGCCAGTTGGCAAAGTGCGCCGCATCCAGGTAGTGGCTGGTCATAATGGCCAGAACGCCGCCAGGCTTCAGTAAACCTAACCAACATTGCCATTCTTGCGCCGGGTGCACGAAATGCTCTATTGCTTCGCTGCAGCTGATGAAATCATAAGATTGCGCCAGTGCTGCCGGATTGTTGGCGAAAAACGGATCCCATAACTGCATCTGATGGCCCGCTTCGGCTAGCATTTTCGCCAGCAAAGGTCCCGGACCACAACCAAAATCGAGACCCTGTAGCTGACCTGGTGGCAAGGCCGCTAATAAGGGGCTGGCCAGGCGTTGTAAGAATTGACGGTAGCCGGGATCATCGAGATCATTATTGTGTAGCTGATAGTGTTGCTGTTCCTGTGCAGGGCTCAGCAACTGAGCACTCGGTACATACACCAGCTGACATTGCAAACATTGCCGGTATTCACGTTGCGAATCTGAGCTAAATAAGATGCTGTCAGCATGCTGACAAAGTGGACATGGCTCCATTAAACCTTCCTGCAAATCGACATAAAAACAAAGGGCGATAAGATTACCTTATCGCCCTGTTTATTTGTGCCTAGTGGTGGACACTTCTCTCGAATCGCTTAAATCATCCTGAAGCGCAGCCAACATCGTGTTGCAAGTTATCCCTATATTATTATTTGCTGTCCATGCCAGCTCTTTTATTCTTTACGACCATCCTGGTAACTTTCGTAATCATCCTTGCGCGCTTGTCGCGCCTGACACCATCCGGGCATCTCAAAATACACTGCACCCAAGGGTGCTTTACCTTCCTTTGCCGCAATTCCCTATTGTTTTATCGCCTGCGGACAACGCTTTAAATTTACTCTGATCTTCGAATATGGCAAGCCCTTGAGGTAAAAAAACCTGAAAAAAATTCGACTTTAGTCTACATTTTTATTTTTTTCAGTAACTTATTGCGTATAAATTATGGCCAAAAAGTTCCATACGAATGAAAGAAACGCAAAAGTCTTACAGCTTGTGTGAGAGATCTCTTACAGCAACATAAAAAAACCGGCGAGGTCGCTAATGCCGGTCAGTTAAGCT
>NZ_LCWL01000036.1:0-13756 GCF_001441695.1 Alishewanella sp. WH16-1
ACCTCTGACCGGTACCGGAGAATAATATGAACGCCTCCACTAAAGCGTCAGGGGCGGTTATCTGAAAGGATGGATACCCCTGGTCACGGCATCGTGTGCCAAAATGGTCGTTATTAACGACAGACAACAGGGGTATCCGAGATGAAGCTTAATGTATTTGGTGTTGATATTGCAAAAGATGTTTTCCAAATTCACTGGGTAGACAAAGCCGGTAAAGCGCGCTCAGAGAAAGTGAAACGACAACATTTTCTGGAATGGTTCAGCAATAAAGCCCCCTCGTTAATCGCGATGGAAGCCTGCAGTGGTGCGCATCACTGGGGTCGTTGTTTTCAGCAAATGGGCCATCAGGTAAGGTTAATTGCCGCGCACAAGGTCAAACCCTTTGTTATTGGCAATAAGAATGACATGGTGGATGCGCAGGCCATTTGGACCGCAGTACAGCAACCGCAGATGCGGTTTGTGGCGGTGAAAAGTGTGGAGCAACAAGCGGCGTTATCAGCTCATCGGATGCGCGAGTATTTAGTGAAAACCCGCACCGGTAGCATCAATGCGATAAGAGGGTTTTTAGCCGATTTTGGTATTGTTATTGCCAGAGGGCGGACAGCGTTTAAACGTGAGATTGCCGGCTGTTTAGAAACCTTATCGCAGACGGTCCCCAAGGAATTTGCCGACAGGATGTATGAGCGGGTTGCGTATATCCACAAGCTTGATGACGATATTGCCGGGTTAGAGCAACATATTACGGCTTATTTTAAAGGCTGCCCACAATGTCAGCGGATAGCGAAGGTACCGGGCATTGGTGTGTTAAGTGCCACCGCCATCGTGGCGACAGTAGGCGATGTGAGTCAGTTTAAATCAGGCCGGGAGCTCTCCGCCTGGTTGGGTTTAGTACCAAAACAAACCGGCTCAGGTGGCAAGGTTAAACTGCATGGTATCAGCAAGCGAGGCGATACCTATGTGCGCACCTTGTTGGTACACGGCGCCCGCTCGGCCATCACGCACAGTAAACATCCCAGTGAGTGGCTACAGCAACTGCTGGTGCGTCGGCCAAAGAATGTGGTGCTACTGGCCTTAGCCAATAAAACAGCCAGAGTTGTTTGGGCATTGTTAAGTAAAGAGGCGGAGTATAGCGAAACACAGTATTCGCAAGTCAGTTAGCTTAATCAGGTTAAGCAAAACGATTAACAACGCAAAGATAAAACAAGTTTAGCGCGAAGCTATTCGCAACCGTTTGTCAGGGCGCCTGACGTGTAATGAAATTGGTAAGACCATACTTTAGCAGCCTGGCCACACGAAGGGTTTAAATACCGACCGGAGAATAAGGACTAAAGTCGCGGAAATCATTAGGGTCAGCGGGGGCGCGCCCCGCATTAATAAGACCGGATATAGAACCGCAGCCCATCCAAACTCAGCACACGTTAAAAACCCTTGCAAAGGAGGCGTTCATATAGACGTGTGGATAACTGGTACCGGGTGTGTGATTAATTGTGCGTCATTGCTGCCGGATAAGCGCCACGTTCCGGCATCACGCCCTTACCCATTCTGATCTGCAGCACTACCTCGACCTCATTACGCTTATCCAGGCCGATACCGGCTTCATATTGTGGTCGATGAACAGTACGGGTGCGACAGCCCAGCAATGAACAGTCGCGCACCGTATCCTGCTGATAGCTAACGCCAAGCTGGCTGCTGTTATCGCGTTGTCGCTCCCGCAGCGTTTCCTGCTCAACCACGAGGTACCAGTCGAACCCCTGCTCTGCAGTAAGTTCAGCAGCGCGCTGCATCGCATAAGCTTTGGCCCGCTCGCGATCTTCACCACGGCTTTTAAAGCTGACCCGGTAAAAATTATCCGCTATGCGCTGTTCGGCATAGCCGAAACCGCCGTTTAGTGCAGGCCGGTAATCCGGTTTGCTGCTACAGGCGGCGAGCAATAACACCGCCAGTAACAGCCAAGGTTTCGCTAAAAAGGACACCTTACTCATCATTACCTCCGAGCGGTGATTTTAAATATCGCTGTTCAGCCGTTGCATCTAATGCCTGCCCTGCCATTAATTGGTCCAGCATCGGATCCAGCAGCATGGCGGCGCTGGCGGTGTGATAGCCGCCGGCCTGACGGTGCTGTGCCACCGTGATACTGGCCTGTTGCTGCCAGCCGTTTGTGGTACGACAGGCGATGGTTTCGGTAAGCTGCGTTGCACTCTGCAGGCTGACGTAGCGGCAAAACTCTCCGCTGTGATTAATAAAACTCAGTTGTGGTGTTAACTGCTGATCCTGCACCTGCACCTGACGGCCACTTGGCGTGCTATCGAGGGCAACCGCCAGTTGTGCGGCGAAGCTATTGCTACTGTCGGGGAGCCATTGCGCTACGCCATAGCCGGCAAGCAGTGCCACACAAGCGACGGCAGCGGCATGGCGTTGAAGCTGCTGACTGGCGCGGCGCCACCACGGAAAGGGGATCACTTCTGCCGTTTCAGGCGTTGTTGCGCCGTGCAGCAGTGCGGTGATCGCCTCAGGAATAGGCGTTTGCTCAATTTGTCTGGCATGTTGCTGCACCAGCACATCCACCATGGCCAGGCTGGCGAGGCGATCCACTAAGCTTTCATCTTCCAGCAACTGCTGACGCACCAGGGCCATCTCAGCTTCGGATAGGCTGGCATCCAGAAAGCCAGATAACAGTTCATCGGTTAATTGCATGTCAGCCCCCCGGGTAATTTTAACTTGTTGGCGATGGCAAGCCGCGCTCTGGCCAGCCGGCTCATAATAGTCCCAGCCGGGATCGCCAGAACTGAGGCCGCTTCCTGATAGCTCATCCCTTCCACCGCCACCAGCGATAAAACTTCACGCTGCTCGGGCGGTAGCGTATCCAGGGCCTTACCAACCTGAGTCAGCTGAATATCATTTAATAGCTGCGCTTCGCCATCGGTTTCGGTCAGGGTTTCATACTCTACCTGTGGCTGGGCCGTCTGCCTTACGCGCCGTGCGCGGTATTCATCTATCCATAAATTACGGCAAATCCGAAAGGCCCACTGCGCCGCTGGCACACCATCGGGTGTTGGGTAGTCCAGCAAACGGACCAGAGTGTTTTGGGTTAAATCATCGGCATCAGCGCGGCTGCCCGTTAGCGAATAGGCAAAGCGGCGTAAGGCCGGGAGTAGTAATTGTAAGTCAGCTTTGGTCATAAGCGCTCTCCTTTT
This sequence comes from Alishewanella sp. WH16-1, assembly GCF_001441695.1. Lineage (NCBI taxonomy): Bacteria > Pseudomonadati > Pseudomonadota > Gammaproteobacteria > Alteromonadales > Alteromonadaceae > Alishewanella > Alishewanella sp. WH16-1. The sequence continues at coordinate 3,195 of NZ_LCWL01000036.1, forward strand.
ACCGGGATAACGGCTGAGGTTGACACTTTATTCCAGCAGCAGGGAATTTTTTTTGACACCAGCCGTTAGCATGATACAAGTTATGCAAGTTAAAGAGGTGTGTTGATGAAAAAAACCTTAGTCGCAGCACTGTTTCTGGCCGGTTTGCCTGCTGTCAGCCCAGGGCAGGTAGTGCGCCCTCCTGAGCTGCCGCCGCCTCTGGTTGATACCTTAAAGCAACCCACCGGCGAGTTGTTGCGGCAAACTGAGCAACTGCAACAACAGCTTGCCGAGCAGCGCTTGCGCGAGCAATTGGCCGCGCTGGCGACCTTGCCCGACCCACTGCAGCTACCGGCGGTACAGGACATCCTGACCCTAAGCGGTGAACCACTCTGGCGCGAAGTTGAAGTGGAGCAGGGCTTTCGTGCCATAGAACGCGAGTGGCTATTGTTGCTAACCGCAGACGAATGGCAGGCTTTGCTGCAGCGCTGGCCTGATCTGGCCGGTTATCTGCAGCGACAACAGCCTTTACCCGCTTTGCAGCTAACGTTAGTGACATTAAAGGTGCCAGCTGCCCTTGATTCGGCGTCTGCATTGGCGCAGCAATTTAGTGCCGAACTACTGCGTTACAGTGGGCGTAATCATTTGTACCAGCCGCAGCAACAAGCTGCTGCAACCACGCCCCAGACTGGCACGACTGCCCGAGCCAGCATGTGCGAATGGCCCGTCAGCCTGGGCATGGTAGATACTGATATTAACGCTGAGTTGCCGGCTCTATCGCCACAAACCGGGCAATTTCGCCTGGTGCCACAGCGGTTTCTACCCGAACAGCTGGCGCCCAGTTATGCCCATGGTACCGCGGTTGCCAGTTTGCTGGCAGCGCGTGATCCGACAATTACACCACTGTTACCCAACCTCACCCTGTACAGTGCTGCCGCCTTTTATGCGAGCAATGCGTTTCAGCAATCAGCCAGTTTAGAGCATTTATTGACGGCGCTGGATTGGCTGGCAAGTCAACCAGTACAGGTTATTAACCTGAGTTTGACTGGGCCGGATAACCCAGTGTTAGCGTTACTTATCCAACAATTGCAAGCCAGAGGGCTTAGCCTGGTGGCCGCAGCCGGGAATGGCGGCCCGGCAGCCGCTCCCTTATATCCGGCGGCCTATCCGGGAGTGATTGCAGTGAGCGCTATTGATCAGCAGCAACAGCCATATCGCTGGGCTAATCGAGGTAACTATGTGGATTTTGCTGCATTGGGTGTGCGGATAGCGGCGTTAAACGCTAACGGGCAAGTGCAACCGCAAAGTGGTACGTCATTGGCGGCACCCGTAGTAAGTGCGGCTGTGGCTTGTTGGCGGGCAGCCCAGCCGGACCTTTCGCATCAGCAGGTGTACGAGCGCCTAATGCAACAGGCCCGCGATATTGGCGAGCCTGGTAAAGATCCGGTAACCGGTTATGGTGTTATCGAGCCGCCGTTAGAAGCTCAGCTGAATTGACATTGAGCCACGCGTCTCGGTGTAATCTGCGCTATCGAGTATGGATTGAAAATCGCCATGCTCTACTTTACTGATGATCGCGAAGCGATCTGATAGGCCTACCTGCCATTGCAAGTCCAGCTGGCGTTGCAGATCGTTACGATCACCTGCCGTGTTTTGTACCTTGTGCATTTCGTATTGACGCTGTGCTAAACGTGCACCGAACTGCAACTGCTGCGGCAGGGTCCAGGCGGTAAAGCGGGTAGACATTTTTAGTTGTACCGCGGGTGCTTGATAACGGAATTCTGCGGCTTCGGCGTCTTCCCAATCATAGCGCAGGCCCAGGCTGATAAAACGCTGCCCATCCGCACTGAACCAAAAGCTGTCGGCACTCAGGCTGCGAGTTTGAGCATCACGGCCGCTGATACTGTCGAAGCGCTTCTGGCCGAGCGTGAGAGCGGGGCGCAGATACCAGGTGTCACTGGCACTGTGCATTGCATAGATACTGCTTTGGGTTAGGGTTAAAAAGGGAGCTGCTGCCAATTGCGCATCGGCATGATACAGGTTGATGCCGAAACTGGTGGCGCCCCATTGATACTGACTGTCTAAAAAGGCCAGATGCAATCTGAGATTAAAGTCATTGGCCTCCTGATATTTTTTATCCTGCAGTGAGTAGCCTGCAAAAAATTGCAGCTTATCAGTGGCTTGCCAGCTAGCATTTAAATCTGCTTCCAGCAAACGGGCGCTATCAGATTGGCCGCTGGCTTGGTTTAACTCACTAACGTTAACGTTAGATTGATATTCTAACCCTGCCCGCACTTTACCGGAGAAATCCCAGGCGGGTGCGGCTGACTCAGCAGTTTGGGCAGCCAGAACCGGGGTGAACATCAGGCTCAGCAGCGCGGTACCGAGCGAAGCATGGCGAAAGAATAACATAATAATACTCCTGCGAAAGCGAGCCCTGCACAGCGCAGGGCTCTTGTGCACATTACAGACCCGTTGTCAGCCGCAGGCTGTTACGTAAGGTGTTGGATACTTCAGCGTTAACTGCCTGATTAACGTTTTGCAGTACTTCAGCATTGGCGGCTTGCTGCACCACCTGATTAGCAGATCCTTGCACTTGCTGTTGCACTGACTGGGTAACATTGGCAGTCACTGCGCTGGCAGTTTGTTGTGCAACTTCAGCACTGCCCGATGCCAAACCCTGCACTTGAGAGCTGATAGCCAAGGCATTTGAGACCGTGCCGGCAGCATCAATACTGGCTACAGCATCAGTTACAGTAGCAGTTGGCAATTCAGGCATAGCAGGCTCTGGCATCTCGTTATCTGCCAGCTGGTCAGCTAAACCCAGAGGCAGCTCACCTTCGCCGTCGGCACTGGTGTCGGTTTCGGCATCCGCGTCAGCATTACCGGCTACGGTAGTTGGTGTTGTAGCAGTCTCTTCGTCTGTTGGCTCGGTGTTATCACCCGGCATGGTGTTGGGTGTGGTGGCCGACGCATTAGCAGAGGCTTGTGCATTGCTACGCTGGCTGGCTTGCGCATTAGCAGAGCCGCTTTGCGCCTGGCTGGCCGATGCGGACATAGCAGATTGGCTAGATGCTTGAGTGCTGATGCTCAGACTTACATCAGCCAGGGCCAGAGTAGAAAAACACGCTAAAGCAATTACAGAGGGTTTAAATAAAGTTTTCATGGTCGTTTCCTCGTTTTGTCACACTGACATTGAGATAACGACGCAGCCGGGCACTTTATTCCGAAAAAAATAAAAAAATTTTATTTTTCCACAGGTCTCCGGTACCGGTACGAGGTCTGACAGGTACCGGAGACCTGTGGATAAAGTGGTCAGGCCGGTACCGGAGACGTGTGGATAAGGTTAGAAGCGGTAGGCGAGGCGCAGGCGCAGGCTGCGCGGCTCCATGGGGTGCAGGTGTTTGTCTTCGACACCCGCTTCAGGTTCCCCGGGTATGCGGGAGGCATAAAAGTATTCAATATCACTGGCTTGGCTGTTTAACAGATTAAGCAGCTCCGCGCTAAGTTGCCAGGGGCCGGTTTGGTATTGTATCCGACCGTTCAGCACAGTAGACGAGGCCGCACGCTGCTCATTAAAACTATCCAGGGTACGCTTACCAAAGTGTCTGAGACGAAAATTAAGCTGCCAGCGCTCGTCGGCTTGATAGGTCAAGCCCATGCTGAGTACCAGTGGCAGTGAGCCGTCAATATAATTGCCTTCATCCATCTCAGTTTCGGTAAATCGTGAGCGGGTAAGTGCCAGTTCCGTATCCAGGCTCCAGTTCTGATTAAGCCAATAGTAAAGGCTGGTTTCAATACCGTAACGTCGTGACGCCCGACTTGGCTCATTCGTTCCCTCATCACCAACGTATAGCAGCTCTGAGTCCATTTCCAGGTACCAAAAGGCGATGGACGCATTCCAGGCGGTATAATCAAAAAAGCGTAACCCCAGCTCTGCGCCTTTGCTGGCCACCAAGAAATCAACGGGATCTAACGCCTCGCCGCTACCCGGCGCCTGTCGGGTGGTCGTGCCTCGGGCATCATTGGAATGAAAACCTTGCCCGGCATTAAGGTAAGCCAGCCAGTTTTCAGTCAGTTGGTAACTTAAGCCCGCCCGCAGCGAGCCAATGCCGTCATGGCTACGGCCGCTGTTTACCGCCGTATCACTGCTCACCCGGGCCTGCATCCAATCGTAGCGCAGGCCAAGGTGAGCAATCAGTTTGTCACTAAAAGCTATACTACTTTGCTGAAATACCGCCGCGCTGCGCTGCATAATACTATCAGCACGCACGGTGCTTAAGCGCTGCCGGTCTAGGGTGGCATAAAGTCCTACTTCTGCAATATCATCAACCCGGGTTTGAACACCGGCTAAATGTTCTACCTCAAATCCTGCCAGCCTTTGATGCCAATGGTAACTAAGCTCACCGCCATAGAGATGGCGGTCGTCACGTTGTTCAAACTGATCCCCATTGACCGGATCATTGAGAAAATAAGTAAAGTTGGACCACAGCGACAGATCCGAGCGCACCAGATAGGTGTTCCAGTGCCAGGCATCACTAAACCAACTGGCTGAGAGGCTATAGCGGCTGCTATCTCCGCCAAGTGAGGTGTCCAGCGAACCGAAACGGTCCAGCTGTTGTGCGGTGATGGCCCGCAGTGGTACCTGGTCTGCACTGTTCCAGCTATTGTCATAAGCCATCAAGGTCAGCGCAAATTGTGCCAAACCTACTTGCTGTGTATAACGCGCCAACAAATTGGTTTTCTGAACGTTTTCATCAATATCCTGCCAGGGGCCATCATAGCCTTGCCATTCTGTTGCCAGCACCAGATTACCCGCCGCCAGGGCAGTACTACCTTTTGCCAGCAGTCTTTGATATTGATACTCGCCCAGAGTAAGGGCTAATTCGTTGGCCGTCGTATTTTGTAAGCCAAAGCGGGCACCACCAGCGGCACCAAAGTCGCCGCTGTTGGCATGATAGCTGCCTTTTTGATAATCAATTTGGCTAACCAGCTCCGGAATAATAAAATTCAGATCGGTATAGCCCTGACCATGGCCGTGGCTTCGCATATTTACTGGCATGCCATCAACATAGTTGGCAAAGTCGGTACCATGGTCCAGATTAAAGCCGCGCATGAAATACTGGTTCGACTTACCGCTGCCACTGTGCTGCGTTACAATCATACCCGGAATAAATTCCAGAATTTCCCCGGTACGCGAAAGTGGCCGCCCAGCAATTTCCGCACTGCCGACAACGCCTTCCGAAGCTGAAATACTTTGTCCGCGCAAATCTAATTGTCGACCTTTAATTAAAATGGTTTCCATCGCATGAGCAGACAATGGATCTGCAGCGGCAGGTGTTAGCCAGACGGCAACGGGCGCCAGTATCAGCGCAATACGGGTTAATCGCATACTTGACCTCATTAATGTGGGAAAACAGCCTGACTGCTGCTAAGTACCGCTTGCGTATTGAGAGTTGGCGTTTGCCAGGTGAGCAGTAATTTATGATTGTGGCCCGTTTCAAAAAGAGCCTGATAATGTAACTGCCAGCCCTGTGTTGACTGACACTGCGCTGTCAGGGGTAACAACAAATACAGTTGTTGCTGAATTTGTTGGGTACGCCACTGTGTAGCTGCGGCCAATTGCATGCTGCATGCCCCCTCGGCGTCACGAAATTGCACCTGAGTTGTAATGTATTGTTGCAGTTGTTCGCGGCTATCCTGGATCTGTTGCCAGCTAATGTCACTTTGCCGCTGTGTGTTAAATAACTGAGCCTGCGCCAAATCATGTAACGATACCTTCCAGAGCATAGCCGGTTGACTGGTTTGATTTTTTACCTCCATGTAGGCGGTACTAAATTTGTGCGCTCGGGCCTCTGGCACTAACATCACACAGCCGGCGATTGTAGCAAGCGCCATTAAACTAAAAGACTTCATTTACTTACTCCAGTTTGCTTAGGCTGAATCGCCTGTTGGGCCTGCCTTACTGCGACACGGCTTTGCAGCAGTAGCGCCAAGTCATCCGGCTCACGCGCGCTTTGGTAGTTAAGTTCTGCCCAGTGCAGGGCAGCTTCCGCATTTGCCGTAAAGCGCAGAAAATAATGTACTAAATCAGCAGCATGATCCTGGTCCTGCCGTAATATACGCACTTGCATTTGTTCGTCTATCTGGGTGACATAGTGTGCAGCAAGCCCTAACTCCCGCTCGGCTATTGCCAACCGTAACAATAAGCTATCCTCAAGGGGGAGCTGTTCTGCCAACTCAGCCAAACGTTGATACACGGCTTGCGGCTGTGCAACCGCTAGCTGTAAATCTGCCCATTTCAGCCAGATACTGGTAGGTGCCTGCGTTAATATCGGCTCTAGCCAAGCGATGGCGCCATGCAAATCTTGCAGTTGTTCCGCTTGCTCGGCCAGGATGCCGCGTACCCAAATGTCCAGCTCAGGTGACAAGTTGGCATTTTGTTTAAATAAGGCGGTTAAGCCCTGATAGGCCTGCTGCCACTGGCCTTTGCGACCGGTAACTTCATAACTGCAGGTAGCAAAGAAGAACAGTGCCTCACGCAACAGCCTGTTGCAGGCACGTTGTGCTGCCTCGGTCTCACCCATTGCCAGCTGGATCCGAGCCGCCATCAAGTTGGCTTGTATATGTTGGGGCGCGGTTTGTAATAGCTGATCCAGCCGCTTTAGTGCGGCGGAGAAATGATGCTGCTGTTGCAGAATGTCCGCCTGGATCAATAGCAATGCCGGGGTTTGTTGTGTTTGCAAGTCATGCTCAGCGAGCAAGGCTTCTGCCTGATGAAAGTAATCGCTTCTGCCCGGGCGGCGTGCCACCTGCAAATAGGCGTTTACCAGATTAAGTTTATTCTCAAAAGAGGGTGAGTGTTGATATGCCTGTTGTAATGGCACTAACTCGGTCTGCTCAGGTATGGCCGGCTGCAGCTGGAACACATCTGTAGCAGCGGGTTGAGCCGATGTTAGGGTAAGTAAGGTAATGAAAAACCAAGCCATAGCAGGTCCTCTGCGAAAAATAGCGGGGCAGGCAGCAGGCCTGCCCCGTTAGGATCACGGATTATTCAGCAAATCCGCGTAGTCTTGTTCGGTCATGGCATCTTGCACAAAGTTACGACCGTTCACGCGCAGTGGCGCGTCCGATGCACTTTGCATAAAGGCCTGCCGGCTGTAATTCAAAAAAGACACCATCGCGACCTTCACTTCAACATTTACGGTACCGCTGATAGTGAATTCGCCATCGGAGACCGCAACCTGAAATTGGTCATTTCCGGTATATTCGGTAGCCGGGGTATAGCTAAAGCCACCGGTACTGGTTAATGACACTGTGCCATTCGACGGTTGACTAATAACTGTAAAAGTTAAGGCGTCATTGTTTTTGTCGAAGGCTTTAATCGTTTCGGTTAACGGCGTGTCGGTTTCAGTCACGAAATAGTTGACGCCAAAATAGGGCGCGACATTTTTCTCACTAGAGCCATTACACGCGGTCAGCAACGCTAAGCCAGCTAGTAATATTAATTGTTTCATGGTCCGCTCCTTAGTTTGGTGAACCCGCAATCGGGGTCAGCAGATAGGGGAAGCGCTGATCAAACATCTGGGCATTCAAAGGCGCGCCATCGGTAAAGGGGACATTACCAACAGGGGCGTCTTCAGGCTGACAGAACCCCAGGTTTGTTGGGTTACCAGCAACCGGAATATCATGACACAGCGCACCCATTACCACGCGCAGTGCAATATCTACCACATCATCACCAGGGCGACGACCGTTCGGGAAGCCTGCTAAGTCGTTACCGGCAACCCCAAAATTAGATTGCAGCGCTGCTGGGGTAGCAGGAATAGCAGTATTCAAACGTAACATCTCTGACGGCGTTACCGTAGCCAGCTGGTTTACACCGGCAACACCTGTTAAAAACGCCGCCACTAAATCTGTACGCGGGAAGTTTGACGGTGCCAGATCTTCAATATTGGTACCCAAAGTATTATTCACGGCATCGCGAAATAGGATATTCAGCAGCGCTGGTAAACTTGGGTGGGTGACGTAGTCGGCGAACTGGCCATCATTGGCTGGTTTGCTGCTGTTAAATTTGTCTTTATCGGCTAAGCCAATAACCAGCTCATTGACCAGCGGGTTGCTTAAGCGTGATACCTGCACCATGGCGCCACCATTAACAGATGGCTTGCTGAATGTCGCATTTGGGTTAAGGATCCGGGCTTGCGGTAAGCTAGCTGTAGTCCAGGCACCGATAACTTTATTTCCGCTACCTGTCAGACAATCTTTGTGCACTTCGATGGCAATGGCCGTAACGTTTTTATCCGCCAGGTCGTCATTAGCCGAACTTTGTGTAATACCACCCGGGAAGCCGCCACCATCACCGGCACCTGGGCTGCTATCACCCTCAACCGGGACATAGTTTACCAGGTCAAAGGTTTCACCCAGGTTAACTACGAAGGGGTCCTTACGTTGGCCAACAAAGATCCGGGCTGGCATACTGCAGTTGGGCAGGTTGGTGGTATACACATACTGATCGGCATACTGCTGATAGGCCGCGGCATCGCCAAAGGTTTTGTTACCGACATAGTCATACGGCTTAGTAAAGAGGTTGCTGCTGCCGGCAGAGAGCGGCATGTTGCTATTGCCCATTTGCAGTTCAACCGAATATTGCTCGGTAAAGTTTAACGCAGCCTGGCTGTCAGCACTGATGCCCCCCACATTTTTTAGCGGCACCGCCACCATACGTTGATTGCCCGCCGGGCCAATTGGCAGTTTTACGCCCATACCATCGTTGACCAGGCTATTTTTAAATTTAAAATTAAAGCTGACATCTGGCATGGCGTCGCCATTGTTATCAACATGAATGCTATAAACCGCATCCGGGTCCATTGCAAAATAGTTTGGTCCACCGTAAGCATCTTGCAGTGGAATATAGTTCGCGATCATAGTGACGTAGTTTTCACGGCCAGTTTCATAACTGTTAAACAGATAAAAATCGCTGGCATCTACCGTTGGCATGCGGGTGATATTTGGTGCTTCGCGATGACTGGACGCCTGGGTGCTTGGTAGGCAAAGTACGGTACTTAACGCTACAGATATCGCTATTGCTGTGGTTTTCAATCTCATTTTTGTTACCCTCAGATTAAGTTGCGACCAAGAAACGACTGAGGTGCGGCATTAGATGCAGCAAAATGAAAAATAAATACAGATCAGACCAGAAGGTAGGCAGTGGCGGTAAAAATGCCACTGCCCAGTGTAAAGCAGGGGGGATTAAAGGGTAATCACCTCAGCAGTAAACAAGACTTCGCCCGTAGGGGCACCAGTTGGAGAACCGCCCTTAGGTTCGATACTAACCGCCAGCGCAGCAATCATTAGATCTTTGGCCGCTGCTGGTACTTGTAATATACGTTCCTGATTCTGCGGTAATAAACCCAGGGATATCGGTGCCTGACCATTCGCTGGCAACATCCATAGCTCATAGTCTTTATCAGTATGTGCTTGCACGGCCGAAGTTGCTCTCACGGTAAGTTGTAGCTCCGTTTTGGCAATAGACCACCATACTTTCGCATCAGTGGTTTGAATTAATGCCACCTGCTGACTTACCGGATCTACCAAATAGGGACGCAACATAACAACCGCCAGCAAAATTGACGCTGCGGCAGCGATAAGCCAAGACACGCGACTGGTTGTCCGCGTTTCAACGCGTTGTTCGGCGGGCAGCCAACCCAGTCTGCGCTGAATTTTCAGCCACACTTCAGGGTTAGGGGCGGAGGTAGGTAAACTTTCTGCCAGCGGATTTAAATGTTGTTCCCAGCGCCAAACCGTTTGCCGGATATTGGGCTGACTCATCATTAATTTTTGAAAACGCCTGCGCGCGGCGCCCCGCATCGTACCGAGAATATAATCCACTGCCAGTTCATCCAGCAAATTCTGATCATCGTACTTCATGCTTCAAGACACCTTTTAAGTTGGGTAAGGCCGCGACGGATCCAGCTTTTTACTGAACCCAGCGCAGAGCCTGTATGCTCAGTAATCTCCTGATGGCTTAGCCCGTTAAAGTATGCCAGTTGGATAGAGACTCGATGATCGTCAGTCAGCGAGGACATACAGTCATCCAGTTTTACTTTTTCACGGGCTAAGCCGATGACCTCCCCCAACGGGATCTCATCAGTACTTTGATCATTAGCCGGTTCAGAAATATCGACATGTTCCCACTTTACTCGTCGCGATTTCAGTAAATCCAAAGCTCGGTAGCGGGTAATACTGATCATCCAGCTCATGACGCTGCCTTTTTCTGCATGATAGTCTGCCGCGTTGTGCCAGATACGGACAAAAGCATCTTGCAGCACATCCTCGGCCCAGTCATGCCGGCGGAGTAAATGCAAACTAACAGAAAACAACTTGCCCGATGACGCCTGATAAAGCTTGGCAAAGGCCTCGCGGTTGCCTTGAGCTGTGTCATATAACCATTGCAGCAATTGTTGTTGTGATTGGTCCATTTTCAATCCTTTTATTATCAACTGTGCTACAGGTACGACTGATGAAGTGCATTAGATGCAGTCTAGGGGCATTTCAGCAACTTATCCACACGTCTCCGGTAC
>NZ_LCWL01000103.1:0-12594 GCF_001441695.1 Alishewanella sp. WH16-1
ATCTCTCTCCCTCCGCCACTTCTAAGCACAGTAAGCCATCCTGATTCCTACACTTTACCATTCAAAATGATTTTTAACTTAACGTTAAAATTAGCGTTTAATTTCATTAATTTAAATTATAACTTTATTGTTTTTCAGCAAAATCGGTGCCGGGCGCCATCCTATGTTTATTACGAATAAGTATTAGGAAAAAACGGTGCGCTGGGCTATGCTAGCTAACAGAATAATTCTATACCTGAATCTCCTGGCTCAAATGGGAGCAACAGGTAAGCCAGTATAACGGAGAGCCAAGTTGATTAACGTGCTGTTAGTTGATGATCACGAGCTGGTAAGAACTGGGATCAGTCGCATACTAATGGATGAGCGCGGTATCAAGGTGATAGGCGAGGCCAGTACCGGCGAAGAAGCCCTGCAATTTTGCCGGCAACATGAACCTGATGTGGTATTGATGGACATGAATATGCCGGGTATGGGCGGGATGACCGCCACCAAGCGTATTTTGCATTACTGCCCGGAAATTAAAATTATCGGTTTGTCGATCTCCTGTGAGGAACCCGTGCCCACTAAAGTGATGCAACTTGGTGCAGCAGGTTTTATTTCGAAAAACACCCCGCCGAAAGAAATGATTATGGCCATTAAAAAGGTCTACTCCGGCGCGCGGCATATTTCCGACGAAGTGGCACAAAAAATGGCACTGGCCAAGGTGAATAACCAGCAGGCTAACCCCTTTGAAGGCTTATCCGATCGTGAACTGCAAATTATGCTGATGATTACCCAGGGCCAGAAAGTCACAGACATTGCCGAGCAACTTAACGTTAGCGCTAAGACGGTGAATTCTTATCGTTACCGGATGTTTGAAAAACTGGCGATCAGTGGCGATGTGGAATTAACTCACCTGGCACTGCGCCATGGCATGATTGATATCGCGAAAATTGCGCACTAATACCCGAAATATCCATGTTTGACGCCAAAGCCTTTCTGGCGACCGTACCACAGCAGCCCGGTGTTTATCGGATGATAAACGCCGCAGGCACAGTGATCTATGTTGGTAAAGCCAAAGATCTGAAAAAACGCCTCAGCAGCTATTTTCGTAAAGAAGTCGACAGCATTAAAACCCGGGCGCTGGTCAGCCAGATCAGCCAAGTCGAGTTCACGCTAACCCATAGCGAAACCGAAGCGCTGATCCTGGAAAATAACCTAATTAAAGAATACCTGCCAAAGTACAACGTACTGCTGCGCGACGATAAATCTTACCCTTATATTCTGTTATCCGCGCATAAACATCCGCGGATCAGCTCACACCGCGGCCCGCGCAAGGTGCCGGGGCAGTACTTTGGCCCTTACCCTAATGCCGGTGCGGTGTGGCATAGCCTGAAAACCCTGCAGAAGATTTTCCCAATTCGCCAGTGTGAAGATGGTTTTTACCGCGCCCGTACCCGGCCGTGTTTGCAGTATCAGTTAAAGCTGTGTAGCGCGCCCTGTGTCGGTAAAATTTCCGACCAGGATTACAGCGAGCAAGTACGCTTAGCCACCTTATTCTTAAGCGGTAAAAACCAGCAGGTAATTGATGATCTGGTGCAAAAGATGAACAGCGCCAGCGAACAATTACAATTTGAAGCGGCGGCTGCGTATCGCGATCAGATCAGTGCACTGCGCCGGGTGCAGGAGCAGCAGCATGTCAGCGGCGAGCATGAAGAGCTGGATGCGATTGGCTTTAGCCTGCAAGGGCAAACGGCAGTAGTACATGTACTCTTTATCCGCGATCGGAAAATTCTGGGCAGTAAATCCTATTATCCGAAAGTGCCGGCCGATACCGAAGCCGCCGAAGTGCTGTCGGCCTTTTTGCTGCAGTTTTATTTAAGTGGCCACAGTGAGCAGCAAATTCCAAAAGAAATAGTGTTGCCACTGGAAATACCCGACACCGAAGCCCTGGCGGACGCCATCAGTAAGCTGGCCGAGCATAAGGTACGCTTAACCTATGCCAAGCGTGGCGAGAAAGCGCAGTATCTCGCGCTGGCACAAAAAAACGCGGCGATAGCCTTGGATAGCCGGCAATCGTTAACACAAAAGATGCGTGCCCGCTATCAGGCGCTACAGCAGCAGCTGGCACTGGACCATCCCATTAGCCGGATGGAGTGTTTCGATATCAGCCATACCATGGGGCAGGCGACGATTGCCGCCTGTGTGGTATTTGACGGTGAAGGGCCCTATAAGCAGGAATACCGCCGCTATAACGTAACCGGTGTCACCGCCGGTGATGACTATGGCGCTATGCGCTTTGCTCTGGACAAGCGCTACGGTAAGCTTAGCGATGAAAGCAAAATTCCGGACATTGTGTTTATCGACGGGGGGCAGGGCCAGCTGAATATCGCCTTAGAACAATTTGCCAACTGGCCCTTTGCCAAAAAGCCGCTGTTAATAGGTGTGGCAAAAGGTGTTAGCCGTAAAGCCGGCCTGGAAACGCTGATTTTATGGGATAGCGGCCGTAGCATTCATTTACCCGAGGATTCGCTGGCGCTGCATTTAATTCAGCAGATCCGCGACGAAGCGCACCGCTTTGCGATAACCGGGCATCGAAATAAACGCGGCAAGGCGCTACTGAAAAGCCCACTGGAAAATATCGCCGGTATTGGCGAAAAGCGCCGCCAGGCTTTGTTGCAATATTTAGGCGGTTTGCAAGGCGTGTTGCAAGCCAGTGTTGCCGAATTGTGCAAGGTACCGGGAATTTCCAAACAACAGGCTGAAAAGATTTACCAGGCTTGCCAGAACAAGTAGCATAACAACCAGGACTGATGTGAGAACTAAAATGTGGAATATTCCTAACCTGCTGACCCTCTTTCGCTTGCTGCTGATCCCGGTGTTTATTTACTGTTTCTATTCGGGCTTAGAACATGCCCGCTTCTGGTCGGCGTTGGTGTTCTGTTTAGCTGCGGTAACCGATGCGCTGGATGGCTATCTGGCCCGCCGCTTACAGCAGTCCACACCCTTTGGTGCCTTTCTTGACCCGGTCGCCGATAAGGTGATGGTTGCCACGGCCCTGGTGCTGATTGCTGCCGACATTCATAACCTTTGGGCAGTAGTGCCGGCGATTATTATTATCAGCCGCGAAATCTTTATTTCAGCGCTGCGCGAATGGATGGCGGGCCTTGGCAAACGCGCCAATGTAGCCGTCTCTAATCTGGGCAAATACAAAACCATCGCTCAGATGCTGGCGTTAATTGGCCTGATTTGGCAACCCCAACTGCCCTTATTTGCCTGGTTTACCCCGGCTGGCTGGATTTTGCTGTATATCGCCACCATTTTAACCGTGTGGTCGATGTACGAATATCTGCGCGCGGCCTGGGCCGATTTAGCCGCAAACTAGTGCTACTGAAACCGGGCCTGAACTGCGCGTGTTTCGACTGTCGCAGCGGCCGGTTTTGAAACAGGATGCCGCCGCAGGGGGCAGAACAAAGCAAGTTGCTGTTTTTACCGCCGATGCTGTTACTTTTTAAGCAAACGGTCATAAAACTAAAAATTTGTTATTGACGACTCAGTATAAAACAGTAGAATGCGTCTCGTGTTAAGGCAGATGGCCATAGCAACGCGAGTTTAGCTCAGCTGGTAGAGCGCGACCTTGCCAAGGTCGAGGTCACGAGTTCGAACCTCGTAACTCGCTCCAACTCTCAGAGTCGGAAAGCTTAGTGGCGGGTTGGCAGAGTGGCCATGCAGCGGATTGCAAATCCGTCCACCTCGGTTCGACTCCGGGACCCGCCTCCATTAACACCCTGACTGACAGGTTAAACAGGTGTCTGCCCGGGTGGTGAAATCGGTAGACACAAGGGATTTAAAATCCCTCGGGGGAAACCCCGTGCCGGTTCAAGTCCGGCCCCGGGCACCATTTTATACTGACCAGCAGTATAAAAGTTTCAAAATGCGAGTTTAGCTCAGCTGGTAGAGCGCGACCTTGCCAAGGTCGAGGTCACGAGTTCGAACCTCGTAACTCGCTCCAAATTCCAAAAAAGCCGCTGCCAAAGCGGCTTTTTGCATTTTAGGCTCAATCCCAACACTACACCGTTCTGCTCCCCGTCTCCGGTACGCATGCGTACCGGAGACGATCCTGCGATACTAAAAAGAACACCTAAACCCAACGCTAAACCGGCCTACGTCTCCGGTATGCTTGCCGTACCGGAGACGCCACCTGCGATATCAAAGTGCACAACTATCTCAACCAAGCCATATTTCTAGATCAGCTTAGGCGTCGAACACTGATCAAAAAACCAGTAATCGTAAGCATACTGTAAATTTGTATATCGCAAGGTTTTAACCCGCTTTCCACTGGCTAAAAAAATACCTAAGATCAAAACGATTGATTAAATGCAAGTTATTCGTTAGCGTAGTGTCATAATTGAAAATAGAAGGGCGCTTACACTGCGTGAAAGCAGGTGCGTTCCAAACTATAAAGATGTTATGCAGGGGTAAGAAATGAAGCATCGAGATATTCAACCTGCACATGAAATTGCTGTTCTGGAAAGTTTTAAAATCTTTCTATCAAAGGAAGGCTGCGATCTTAAAGTTTTGAGTAGACCAGATCCTCCAGATGCAATCGTTGATATTGATGGAAATACAACTTGGATCGAAATTTCTGACGCCTTTCAAAACAGCGAATGGGCAAGAAGTATTACTACTTATGCCGCTGACGATAAAGTACATATTCCTGGTGGGAATGGATTAACTTTAAACCCTGATGAGGCTTCAATAAACATTGTCACTAAAGTCATACTCAACAAATATGACAAAAAAACCATGAATAGCATTATGGCTCAACATGGCCCTGGTATTTTGTTGGTTGGCATGTATACGCCGATGACTTTCCCTGAAGATGTAATTGAGCAAGCCGGTCATGAGATACTTGAAGTAATATCATCAAGAAAACAGATTTTCGGTGCTATTTATTTATATAGGAATTCGTTTGGTAGCCACTTGTTTTATAAGCTTTTATAGTTCTAGCTTGGTGCAAATGCATAACAAGCGCCAGCACAAACGCGCCCGTTGGGCGCTCGACTCGCAACAAGTTGCTCGCGTGTGTGGCGAGCGTTATGGCTAAGTAATTTCGAGTTCCGATGTGTTAGGGAAGATTCATGATTAATGAAATAAAAAATTGGTGGAATTCAGTGCCAAAGGCCCAGAAAACTGGCCTGATTGTGTTAGCGGCATTTATTGCGGCAGTTGTTATCATGAGCTTTGGAGTGATTATTGGCTCATCTCTGGGCAAGGTTGTCTAATGTTGTTGCCCACGGCAACAGATACATTTGAACACCTATGTCAAAAAGGGCTGCCAACATTGGCATTAGCTCAGGCACGCGGCTCATCAACCGAGCAATGTAGCCATAACAAGGCCAGGCACGGCGACGTCTTTTTCGTTGCGGCTTCGCCTTCACTACAAATCCGCGCGTGCTGGCGGCGTTACATGTTTTTCTAGTAAAGGAGTATCGATGAGTATCAACTGGGAACTAGTGATAAAAATAGTAATGCCACTGATTACTCTATTTCTCGGTGCATGGCTAAAAAACTTTATGGAAGCAAAGGAAAGGCTCATTGCACATTACGGCCATGTATCTTCATTTAAATTAAAAAGAACCGATGGTGATGAGCAAGATAAATGGGTGTACACACATTCGGTTGTCGTGCGGAATACAGGTAGAAAGCCCGCCACTAATTTGCGTCTTGGGCATAACATTTTACCTGACAACGTTATTGTTCAACCCGATATAGATTACTCTATTAAAGATTTGCCTGGTGGCAGTAAGGAGCTTGTTTTTCCTGTGCTTCCACCAAAGAAGGAAATAACAGTCTCCTATCTATATATTCCCCCGTTAACTTACAACCAAATAAATTCGCACATTGAGTCTGATGCTGGTGCGGCAAAAATTGTTAATGTCTTGCTTCAGCAAGTCTATCCAAAATGGGTAAACCTTTTGGTTGCAATTCTAATGTTTACAGGTGCGGTAACTTTAATTTATTTTTTGGTTTTGGTTTCAAAGTGGCTAATAAACATGTAACAAGGCCAGTCAGCAACGGCCACTGCGTGGCCTGGACCTCAAACCCGCTGCGCGGCTTTTCGGCCGCTGCTGGCTGCGTTAGCAGCTTTCAAAATGTAAAGGTTAGTACGTGTTTTAATTCTGGCTTTGCTCCCGTCTGGTTTTCTTAGCGGGTAAGCCAAAACGTAAAGTCCGCCTGTTAGTTGGTTAGTCGCTGGCGGCGAGGGCGGTAGCGTTGTTCCTTTGGTTCATTTGCTCCGCTTGCAGCAAGTTTTAGGCTTCAGTCATTTCGTTGTATCGCACTTGGCTGGTTAGGTTTTTAATTTATGGGTGCAGTGGCTTCGGTCAACATCGCGTGGCGGCAAAGCCGCGAAAGTGTGGTGTTTGCTGCTAACAAGTTACTGCACCGGAAAAATTACTCGCTGGCGCTCCCAATTTTCCGGTGAGCAATGCGTTATGTTTCAGGATGGTCATGAGAGAATATTTGGAATTTGAGCAATTATCCGAAATAGATGATGAGCTGAAACTAAGGATTAAAGGCGAGAGTGACGGCTTTGCTGGTGTAGCTGACTGCTATGTCAATGAAAAGCAGTTTCAGGGTTTTTGTGAACAGTTGATCGGCTTTCCCAAGAAACGAGAGGATATCATCCGATTTAGTTCTGGTGAAAGTGAACAGATATCGTATTTTAATATTAATTTATCGTGTGCAGACAATTCTGGCTGGATACTGGTGGCAGTAAAAATTGTATCCAGAGATACGCGCTATCCTCGTGATGAGGTATGTTCTACAGCTTCATTTTCATTCAAAGTAGAGCCTGCCGCATTCGACCGATTTGTAAGTGGCTTATTTCGCGTATCGGTAATCAAGAATGTGGGTTCAAAAGCGGTCCTGGTAAATGAAACATAACAATACGCATCACTCGCGGCCTGCGGCCGCTGGGACGCCAAACCCGCTGGCGCGTTTTTGTCGCCCGTGTGCGCGGCGTTATTGGCCCGGGCCGTCTTCATTTTTGCCGGGCTCAGTGCAAAGGCCTTGGCATCGGGTTTGGCTGCAAAGCCGCCTGTGTTGGTGATGGCCAAGGCCGGAAAAGTTGCTGTCGGGGTTGGTTGCCAAAGTCACCCGCAGCATGGTTATTCATGGCGTGCCCTAGTCGCGGGGCCGTCCAGTTCAAACAGTAATCGGGTTGGTGCGGTTTGCGTTCTGGTTCCTTTCGCCATCCGCTGGGGTGGTGCATGCTGTTCGGGAGAGGGCATGCAGCGCTGGGTGCCAAGGGAGACCTTGGTGGTGACCGGCCACTAACCAGGCGGTCAACCGGACGCCAAAAGCGTACCGCTTTTGGTTCCCTTCGCTGCGCTCCGGCGCCGGTTACCTCAGCGTTATACGTTTTCTGAATTACGGAGTATTCAATGAGAAAAACATGGAGTTTTGAAGTAAAAGGCCGTTCCATTAAAGTGGTTAATAGTTGGCTTCATGGTGCGAAACTTTATGTCGATGGTGACTTTAAAGATCATGACCGCAGTTTTTTCGCTTTTGGTGGTAAGGTTTTGCTTTCTACAAACTTAGGTGAATTGGGTATATTGGAAATTGAGCCTAGAGCTTTCGTTACTGTAGAAATTGATGTTTACCTTGCAAGGGATGGTAAGCGGCAGCTAGTGTTCAGTTCAACAAAACGGTTGCCTTTGAGTCAGCAGAGAGATATTCGTTAAAAACGTATAACAAACAAATTTTATCGCCAGCAAAAAGCGCTGGCTGCGACGTCAACCCGCTGCGCGGCTTTCCGCGCTAAATTTGGGCGTTATGTGCTGGGAGGCATTTTTGCGCAACAAAATTAAATATTTTACTTTTGCATTCTTTATTTTATCTGCATTATTCCAATCCACAGTACACGGCAAGGAAGAGCGCATGTCAGGGCCAGCGCAAAACGGTGTTCTTATCTACTCTGGCGATTTGAGCAACCTATCAGAGTTTTATGAAAAACTTTTTGGTATGCGAGTTGTTCGCAAAACCAATGATTTTATTAGCTTAGAAACGAATGGCTTCAACTTAATCATTCATGTGCCACCATTCGATATTCCGACTAAAGCCTTCAGCTCCATTAAGCTTTTCCTCACGGTGGATGATATGGCTATGTCGCGTGAGGAGGCTGTTAAATTAGGTGGTCAAGCATTTGAGGGCGAGTGGAGCAATCCAATATTTAAAGTATCAAACATCGCAGATCGTGATGGTAACCACATTCAACTTCGTCAATTTAATAAATGATAAAAAGTACGTTATTGGCAATAGTAATGGTTAAAGCACATAACAATGCGCTGTTGTCGCCGCTATCGCGGCTGGGACGGCTTACGCTGCGCTTCAGCCGCCCCAAAGCTTTGCGTTAAGTGGCTTGGAGGCCGCATTTGATATTCGAATTCATTAGAAGCCTGTTTTCCTTCGACCTGCTGGTTGAGTTGAGTGAAAATAAAATCACAATGCAAAAGTTTTCAACCGGGCAATTTATTGAAATTGAACCTTGGATATCGCTAGAAGGCGGGAAGGGAAAAGAAAATATTAAGGCTATTGGTCGAGAGGCTAAATCGTTATCGGGGCCAACTATTCAGACAACGAACCCTTTTTCACACACTAGAAGTTTTATCGGAAATTTCACGCTGGCTGAAAAGATATTGCAGCATGGTATTTTTACTTTGAATAGCTCAAAGTTAAGAGCCGCGCCGAGAGTAATCATGCATCAACTAGAAAAAACTGATGGTGGGCTAAGCGATATAGAGGAGCGAGTCTTACGTGAACTTGCAAGTGGTATGGGAGCAAGGGAAGTCCTGATCCATACTGGCAGTAAAATCAATGTGCGCGCACAGAGCTATGATGATATTAAAGCTAAAATCAAAGCCACTTAACAAGTTGCTTAATTTCGTTCCGGCCACAAAAAGCGTGGCCTCCACTGGACTGCCTACGCTGCGCTGCGGCAGCCAATTAGCAAGGCGTTAGCTTTCGCCGGAGTCCAAATATGGTTTCCAAAGAAGAAATTACAGAGTTCTTAAAAACGGAGTTTCCTCAAACAAAGTGTACGGTCGAGGAGATCGGTTCGCGTGGCGCTACGGTTAGGCATCGTATCGGTTTTGAAGAACTCCGTCCTGGCGGTACGGTCTCCGGTCCCGTATTGATGGCAGTTGCCGATGTGGCACTCTACGTAGCTATCCTGGGTGAAATAGGTTTGGTGCCGCTTGCTGTAACGACCAGTCTCAACATTAATTTCCTGCGTAAGCCGTCTTCCGATCGGGATATTATCGGGCGTTGCTCATTATTAAAGATAGGAAAGAGCCTTGTGGTCGGAGAGGTATTTTTATATTCGGAAGGTCTTGCTGAACCGGTGGCGCACGTTGTTGCTACTTATTCGGTACCGGTATCAAAAAGCTAACAAGTAAAGGCAGCGGAAAACCAAAAGCTCCGCTCCGCTACACTTTTGTTTTCCGCTGCTTTAAGCGTTAGGCATTCAAGGAGGAAAGGTGCACACTTCAAGTAATAAGTATCTTCTGGCTGCGGCAATATGTTGTTTTGCTGCCGCACTTGCTCATCTTGGCTGTATTGTATTCGGAGGAGATTGGTATCGCTTCTTTGGTGCAGGTGAACAGATGGCTGTGATGGCAGAGCAAGGGCTTTGGTATCCGACAATTGTAACCTCTGTTATTGTTATGGTGCTTCTGGTTTGGTCGCTTTATGGCTTGTCGGGCGCGGGTGCAATTAAACGTTTACCGCTTACAAAATTAGCGCTAGTCCTTATTGCCAGTATATTTTTACTTCGTGGCGTTTCCTTCACTGGGTTAATGCCCATTTTCCCGGAAAACAGCCTGATGTTTTGGCTAATTAGTTCTGGTATATGTTTATTTATTGGCGGCTTGTTTGCTTTAGGTTCTTGGCAGCAGTGGTCAGTTTTAGGTGCAAGAAATGCCTAACAATGCGCAGCACTCGCGGCCTGCGGCCGCTGGGACGCCAAACCCGCTGGCGCGTTTTTGTCGCCCGTGTGCGCGGCGTTATGTGACTCTCAGCATCAAGCTGATCTTTAAAAAAGGGTATCTAAATGGATTTATATTTTAATAGTTTAAACTCAGGCCAAGTAATGGCGTTTGGCTTAATGTGGAATATCTTGCCAATTATAGGTGCCATCTTAGTTCATCTTGCCTTCAGTGCTGCAGTATTTAACGACGCCAACAAATTACAAAGAGAGCATGGATCTCTAGCATTTGTAAATTCTTGGTTGTGGTCTTTGGCTGTTTTAGTTGGTGGTGTATTTGTTGCTTTAGCTTATTGGGTTATGCACCATTCAACAATTGCTAAACATTAAATGTCACATAACAAATTACTAAATTGCGTTCCGGCCACAAAAAGCGTGGCCTCCACGGGACTGCCTACGCTGCGCCGGTGTGCTCAGCGTTATGCCTTTTAAGGAAGAATCGTGAAGATCGAGAAAATAACAATAAAAAATTGGAGATCAATAAAGGATCAAGTCATCTATGCCCAGGACTTGATGGTGATAATTGGTCAAAACAATCACGGAAAATCAAACTTATTGTCTTCAATATTGTTTTTCTTCGGTGAGATTAAGCATCATGATTTGGATTTCCATAAAGGCTCCACGGAATTATTTGTTGAATTGCAGTTTGGGTGCCTAGATGAATCTGACAATACAACCTTCAAAAAATATTTAACCTCTGAAGGCAAAATTGTAGTTAGAAAAACAGCGTACTTAGGCGGTAGCTTTGAGTATCGTGGTTATATCGAAAACCCTACAGAAGAATGGCTCCAAGAGGCAAATGCTAGCGCATACACAACAAGAGAGTTGGCCAGCAGTCTTCCATTTCATCCATTTATCCCTGCTACAGGAAGAATTTCAAAGCAAGATATTGTTAATGCTCAGGCTGCCTACATTCAACAAAATCGAGATGCAATAAATTTTAGCTATGAGCTTGAGGCTACAAATTTTCTAGGTCTAAAGTCTGTCGCTAGTGGAATATTCGGGGAGGTATACTTCATTCCTGCAGTCAAGGAAGCGTCTGACGACTTTACTTCAAAAGATTCTAGCGTCTTCGGAAAAATGTATTCCGACGTTGTAGCATTAATGTCAGAAAGCAACGATGAATGGAAGACAACTAAAGAAAATTTAGGGAAGCTTTTCGAAACACTGAATAAGAAAGACAAAGATGGCAATGTAAATGAAGGGCGGCCTAAGCAGCTTTCGGATTTTGAAGAAGAGCTCGCGACAGAATTGGTTACATGGGGGGCAAGAGTTGATATTGAGATAAGCTCCCCAGATATTGAAAGTGTATTCAAAGCAAACACGCAAGTGTGGGTTGATGACGGGGTAAGAACCGATATAAAGCGTAAAGGTCATGGATTACAGAGAGCATTAACAGTTGCACTGATCCAAGTTGTCGCCAAAAGAGCTATTGCAGCCGCTGCGAATAATGGCGATGAGGGCGAAAGCGCAAGAAAAGTATCAAACTCCAGGTACTTTATTTTTGAGGAACCTGAGCTTTATCTGCATCCTCAAGCACAGCGATCCTTATTTGATTCGTTCGTTAATCTTTCGGAGTCTGGAAGTCAGGTCATTCTGTGCACTCACTCTAGCGGCTTAATTGATGTTGAACGATACAAGTCAATCTACATTGCCACCAAAGAAACCGGTTCGGATGAGACTACAGTAAAGCAATGTGTGGATGATCTATTTGAAGGTGACGCAAAAAAGGACTTCAATTTATCCTATTGGATAAATCCAGATAGAGGCGAGTTATTTTTTGCTAGCAAGGTTGTGTTGTTGGAAGGGGCTACAGAAAAGACTGTTTTTCCTTTGCTGGCAAAAAAAATTGGGGTGTTTAGATATGATTACACGCTTATTGATTGTGGTTCTAAAGACAACATTCCTCTCTATGTCAAATTGCTCAACAAATTCAAGATACCCTATGTGGCTGTATATGATCGTGATCATCAGCAAGGAAAAGGCGCAGATGCTATTGCCTCGGCTAATACATCTACCCAAAAGATAGAAGATGTCATCGATCCCGCCGTAGGAAAATCTCTTGTCTTGGTTAACGATATAGAGGAGGAGCTTGGGCTTCCAAAAGGAGGTAGTAGCAAGCCCTATATCGCTTTGAATCATGTCACCTCTCAAGGATTTACTTTGAGTGAGGGGATGAAGCAGAAAATCAGCCTCGCGTATGGCATCGAAGTCGAGGCATAACAATGCGCTGCACTTGGACAAATTTACGCTGCGCTTCAATTTGCCAGTGAGCGCGGCGTTAGCTATGAGCACTGAAAAATTTATGCTAAAGAAATTATTGAAGTTATTTTTTATCTTAATAGTTGCGCTCTCAATCATATTGGGTTGTGTTTTTGCATACTATAAGTATCAGGAAAATCTCAGAAAGCAGAAAGAACTAACGTATGACACAAAGGCCAAATGGAACTGGGAAAATGAATTTGGTCGCATACAGATCGCTTATATCGAAGAAATGGGAACCTCAATACTTAGAAAAGTCAATCTGGAAGAAAATTATGCAATTTATCTGAGGTATCCCCAGAAAT
>NZ_LCWL01000064.1:0-11550 GCF_001441695.1 Alishewanella sp. WH16-1
AAACCGCTCTGCCATCCCTCCAGCGAGCCGTATATTAATCAGTTCATTACGGAAAAGAAAGCAAAACCATAAAAAAATTTTTTAGTTGCTGTATTTTCAAGCGGGTAAGGCTGGTGATAACGGAACTTTAACAGTATGATGCGGTCATACAAATCAAACTTGGTCCAGAGGAGACAGCACTATGTCATACAGAGAAACCAGTAATATCGGCACCCTCAGTCAGGGCGTCGAAATCAACAAGGTCCTGCGCAATACTTATTTTCTGCTTGGTTTAACCCTGGCGTTCAGCGCTATGGCAGCCGGCCTGGCAATGGCAATGAATATGCCGCCACTGGGTGCTATCGTGTGTATGATTGCCGGTTTTATCATGCTGTTTGTGGTTAACAAAAAGGCCGATACCGCCAGTGGTATCTTCTGGGTATTTGGTTTTGCCGGTTTAATGGGTGCCTCTTTAGGCCCAATGTTGCTGGCATACGCCGGTTTACCCAATGGCCCGGCGCTGATTATGCAAGCTCTGGCCGGTACCGCGCTGATTTTCTTTGGTTTATCAGCCTATGCCCTGACCAGCCGTAAAGATTTCTCCTTTATGGGTGGCTTCCTGATGATCGGTTTACTGGTTATCGTGGTGGCGGCTATTGCCAATATCTTCCTGAGCATTCCGGCGTTAAGCCTGACCATCAGCGCAGTAGCGGTGCTGGTGATGTCGGGTCTGATCCTGTTCGATACCAGCCGCATTATTCACGGCGGTGAAACCAACTATATCCGTGCCACTGTTGCCCTTTATCTGAACATCTTTAACCTGTTCGTACACCTGCTGCAGTTATTAGGTATTTTCGGCGGCGATGAGTAATCGGCCCCGTTAAACCTAGCCGGCAACGGTTGAGTTCGCTAAAATGCCCCGCCTGTGCGGGGCTTTTTTATTGGCCCTTTCCAACTGCAGGGAATCTAAGATGACCACCCGCTTTAGCTTGTTGTTGCAACAAAGCCCCTTTGCCGGCCAGAGTTTTGCCAGTGCGCTGCAGTTTGCCCGCGCGGCACTGGCGCAGGGTTATCTGCTGGAACAAATATTTTTGTATGAAGATGCCGTTTTAGCCGTGCAGCCGGGTATTGATTTACCGGCCGATGAGCCGGATCTGGCGGCGCAATTAGCCAGCTTCTGTCAACAACAACAGATCCCGTTATTATATTGTGTTACCGCTGCCGAAAAGCGTGGCGTCTTTTCCGACATAAATGCTGATGCGAAAGCCGACAAAAGTGCCAACGCTACCCCCCCTTTTATTGCCGCGGGTTTGGCAGAGTTTGCAATGCGGTTAACCGGCACTAAGGTGGTACAGTTCTGATGCAAGCGATTCTGTTAATCCAAACTGCCTCGCCTTTTAACCAGGCCAAAGCGCGTGAGGCGCTGGATCTGGCATTGGCACTGGCTGCGGTCGAACATCAGGTATCGGTCCTGTTTCAGGATGATGCCGTTTATCAACTGTTAGCGCCAGATTTCGAACAAACAACTGCTCCGCTAAAAGCCTTTCAAAAAAGCTTTGGCCTATTTTCGCTATACGATATTGGCCCCTGCCTGGTCTGTCAGCAGTCGTTAGCCGCACGTGGGCTGGCGCAGCTGTCGTTACCAGATGGTTTTGTGCGGGCTGATAGTGCAACAATCCAAGCCGCTATGCAGCAGGCTGATCAGCTGATCCGCTGTTAGTCAGCGAACCAACGAGGAAGGCGACGATGAAACTGATTACGTTAACCAAGCCCTTGCTGGATACGACAGCGTTAAGCGCTATCTGTGCACCGGGTGACTCTATCCTGCTGCGCCAGGATGCAGTGTACCTGTGTTTACAACCCGGTTTGACACTACCGGTTCCGGTGCTGGCGCTGGCCTCTGATGTGCAGTGGCGTAATATCGTACCACAGACCAAAGTTGAGCTGATTGACGATGCCCGCTGGGTAGAATTAAGCGCTAGCGCCAACCAGAATTTATTATGGAATTAACTCGATGACACAGGCGTTTTTAGAAGTAGCCGGTAAGTCGCTACCACTGGATAAACATGGCTATTTGCAGCAGCTGACAGACTGGACGCCTGCCGTGGCGGAGGCCTTTGCCCAATTAGAGCAGCTAACACTGAGCGACGCGCACTGGGAAGTGATTTATTTTGTACGCGAGTTTTATCAGCAGTTTAATACCTCACCGGCAATTCGGCTGCTGGTTAAAGCGATGGCAGAAAAACTGGGGCCGGAAAAGGGCAACAGCAAATATTTGTTTTTATTATTTCCGGAAGGCCCGGCAAAACAGGCCACACGGCTGGCGGGATTACCAAAACCGGCGAAGTGTCTTTGAGTGTTGAGTGTTAAGTGTTAAGTGTTAAGTGTTGAGTGTTGAGTGTTGAGTGTTGAGTGTTGAGTGTTGAGTGTTGAGTGTTGAGTGTTGAGTGTTGAGTGTTGAGTGTTGAGTGTTGAGTGTTGAGTGTTGAGTGTTGAGTGTTGAGTGTTGAGTGTTGAGTGTTGAGTGTTGAGTGTTGAGTGTTGAGTGTTGAGTGTTGAGTGTTGAGTGTTGAGTGTTGAGTGTTGAGTGTTGAGTGTTGAGTGTTGAGTGTTGAGTGTTGAGTGTTGAGTGTTGAGTGTTGAGTGTTGAGTGTTGAGTGTTGAGTGTTGAGTGTTGAGTGTTGAGTGTTGAGTGTTGAGTGTTGAGTGTTGAGTGTTGAGTGTTGAGTGTTGAGTGTTGAGTGTTGAGTGTTGAGTGTTGAGTGTTGAGCAGTAAAACGTGTTTTAAATAAAGATGTAACTGCAGTTTGCTCTTTGCGGTCTAAACCGCAAAGAGCAAAGACATATAGCTTAAGCTAACTTAGTTTGACCGCCCATATAAGGCTGTAATACCTCTGGAATGGCCACTGAACCATCGGCTTGCTGATAGTTCTCCAGAATCGCGACCAGGGTACGGCCCACTGCCAGACCAGAGCCATTTAGCGTATGCAGCAACTCTGGCTTTTTGCCCTCTTCCGGCCGGAACCGCGCTTGCATCCGGCGCGCCTGGAAATCGCCCATATTGGAGCAAGAAGAGATTTCACGGTAGGCATTTTGCCCCGGTAACCAGACTTCCAGATCGTACGTCTTGCACGAGCCAAAGCCCATATCGCCGGTACAGAGCAGCATTACCCGGTATGGCAGGCCTAATAACTGCAGAATTTTCTCAGCATGGCCGGTCAGCTCTTCCAGTGCCTGCATTGACAGTGCCGGATTCACCAACTGCACCAGCTCCACTTTATCAAACTGATGCTGGCGGATCAGACCCCGGGTGTCACGGCCATAAGAGCCGGCTTCACTGCGAAAACACGGCGTATGGGCGGTATATTTAAACGGCAACTCACTGGCTTCAAAAATACTGTCACGCGCCAGGTTGGTTACCGGCACTTCTGCTGTTGGGATCAACGCCATACCTTGCCCCTCTTCAGTCGCCGGCTGGGTATGGAATAAATCGGCACTGAATTTTGGCAGCTGGCCGGTACCGTATAAGCTGGCATGGTTAACCAGATAAGGCACATAAACTTCGGTATAGCCATGCTGCTGGGTATGGACATCCAGCATAAACTGGGTTAACGCCCGGTGCAGCCGCGCCATCTGGCCCTTCATCACCACAAAGCGTGAACCGGATAGTTTTACCGCACTTTCAAAATCCAGCCCTTCGGCATAGGCTTCGCCAAGCGCAACATGGTCTTTAACCGGGAAATCAAACTGGCGTGGCTCGCCGACGCGACGCACTTCCAGATTTTCGGTTTCGTCTTTACCGACCGGTACTGACAGATCCGGTAAATTAGGAATGCTCAGTGCAATTTTATCCAACTCGGCCAGTACCGCATCGAGGCGGATCTTGGCGGCATCCAGCTGAGCGCCTAAACCATCGACTTCGGCCAACAAAGGCGCGATATCTTCACCGCGGCCTTTTGCCTGACCAATGGCTTTGGATTTAGTGTTACGCTGATTCTGCAGCTCCTGGGTTTCAACCTGCAGTACCCGGCGTTGCTCTTCCAGTGCACTGATAGCCGCGACGTCCAGCGTCATACCACGGGTCGCCAGTCGCTCGGCAGTTTGCGCCAGTTCTGCGCGTAAAAATTTCGGATCTAACATAGAATTCGCTTCAGTTCGCTAAATTAGGCCAGCTGCTTGCTGGCGGGTGATCATAACAGGGCTGAATATTACTAAGCTGCCACTAAAATTGAAATGCCTAACGCAGATTTTCTGTGTCCTTGCGGGCTTTTATCAGTCACCGCCGCCAGCGCGCCCGGCTCACTCGGTTAAGACTCGCCGAACCTGGCTAAGCCAGCTCAGGCTTTCGGTTCGTTACTGCGCTGTAATGGGCTTTGTGCATCCAGTTGGCGCAGATAACGCAACTTTTCCGCCAATTGCTTTTCCATGCCGCGCTCGCTCGGCTGATACAGCTGCTGTTGCCATAGCTCAGGCGGTAAATAGCGCTCACCGGCGGCATAGGCCCCCGGCTCATCATGGGCATAGCGATAACCGGCGCCATGCCCAAGCTGTTGCTGCAATGCGGTGGGCGCATTACGCAGATGCAGTGGCACCGGATAATCCGGACGTTCCGCGACCAGCGCTTTCGCCTGGTTAAACGCCAGATAGACGGCATTACTTTTTGGTGCCAGCGCTAAATACACCAGCGCCTGGGCAATAGCGCGCTCCCCCTCCGCCGGGCCAACCCGGCTAAAGGTATCCCAGGCATTGAGTGCCAGCGTTAAAGCGCGCGGATCGGCATTGCCAATATCTTCACTGGCAATCGCCAGTAAGCGCCGCGCCACATAAAGCGGATCGCCGCCACCGGCCAGAATACGGGCAAACCAGTACAAGGCGGCATCCGGATCTGAGCCGCGTACCGATTTATGTAAGGCAGAAATCAGGTCGTAAAACAGATCGCCATCGCGGTCAAAGCCCGGCAGCTGCTGCGGCACAATTTGCTGCACCTGCGCCACCGTCAGTTCAGACTGTGCCGGTGAGAGCTCTGCCAGTTGTTCCAGTAAATTCAGTAAGCGCCGGGCATCGCCATTAGCTAAGCGCAGTAATAGCTGCTCAGCTGCCGGCTCTAGCGTTAATTGTTGTGCGCCTAAGCCAAGTTCAGCGTCAGACAGCGCACGCGCCAGCACCTGTTGTAAGTCTGCTTCGGTCAGTGGCTTCAGCACACAGACCCGGGCGCGGGATAAAATAGCGTTGTTAAGGGCAAAAGCCGGGTTTTCGGTGGTGGCGCCAATAAAGATAATGGTGCCATCTTCGATATGCGGTAAAAAGGCATCCTGCTGCGCTTTATTAAAACGATGCACTTCATCGACAAACAGTAAGGTGCGTTGCTGATACTGCTGCTGGTGCAGTTTGGCTTGCTGAATACTGTCACGGATTTCTTTAATGCCGGCCGTGACCGCCGACAACCGCTGCATTTGGGCTTTGGCATGGCCAGCAATCAGCTCGGCCAATGTGGTTTTACCGGTACCCGGTGGTCCCCACAGGATTAACGAATGCACCCGGCCGGCTAAAATCGCCTGCTGCAATGGCGAGCCGTCGGCCAGCAGGTGCTGCTGGCCCACATAGTCTTTAAGTTGCGCCGGTCTGAGGCGGGCGGCTAATGGCCGGAAGTCGGCACCAAAATCCAGCGATAAACTGGCCATTAACGCTGCCGTTGATCATCGACGTCCAGGTTAGACGTGACCTTAAAGCTAAACTGCCGCTCGGCAATCTGCGGATTCAGTTTAATATCGCTAAACAAAAATACGCTTTGTTGCTGGTTAATATCAATCACCTGCATTTCAATTAGCTTGTCCTGGCTAAAGGTTAACAGTAATTGTTGTACCGGATTATCGCTGTTTAACGGGTGGATAAAAAAGCTCTGTTCCTGCTTGGTGACCTGATACTGCTGCCATAACGCTTCATCGGTTGAGGTCAGCAAAGCAAAAGGGGTTTGCCCGACTTCGCTTTGTGCATCGTAAATACTGACCTGCTCCAGCAGCTCATTGTAAACCCACAGCGTTTTACCATCACTGACTAATAAAGACGGCTCCGGCTCTGTACTTTCGAAACGAAAGCGCGCGCCTTGTTTTAAGGCCAACTGCCCTTTACCTTCCTGCAGCACTTGCTGCTGAATATCATAAACTTTCTGCTGATAATTCGCGGTATAGCTGCTAATGCGGGCCAGCTGTTGCATCAGTTCAGCACTGGCATCCTCAGCGCTCAGACGTTGTTGCCGCAGCGCTTGCATATGAGGCGCAAAATCTGGCCGTGGTACCACTTCCACAGTTTGTGCAGTCAGGGGCGCACTTAGCGCCGCTGTTAATACTACTGCTGAATAAACCAGAGCTGTTGCCAATTTACGCATTAATTACCTCTGTTAGGAACCAAAACTTCGCGGTTACCATTGTGGCCCGGTGGGCTGACTAACCCGCTATGCTCCATCTGCTCTACCAGACGGGCAGCGCGATTATAGCCGATCCGGAATTTCCGTTGCACACCAGAAACCGAGGCCCGGCGTGATTCAATGACAAAAGCCACTGCCTGATCGTACAGCGGATCGGCTTCACCCTCTTCGCCTTCGATAACTTCACCGGGCAATAAGTTCTCTTCGGTGGTTTCGCCACTTAAGATTTCGGGTAAGTACTGCGGTTTGCCGCGTTTTTTCCAGTCGGCAACCACCGCATGCACTTCGTGGTCATCAACAAAGGCGCCGTGCACCCGGGTCGGCACACCGGAGCCCGGCGGCAGATATAACATATCACCCTGGCCAAGCAGGCTCTCGGCACCCTGTTGATCAAGAATAGTGCGCGAGTCAATTTTCGACGATACCTGAAAGGCGATCCGGGTCGGAATATTGGCCTTAATTAAACCGGTGATGACATCCACTGACGGCCGCTGCGTGGCAAGGATTAAGTGAATACCTGCTGCCCGGGCTTTTTGGGCGATGCGGGCAATCAGCTCTTCGACTTTCTTACCGACAATCATCATCATGTCGGCAAATTCGTCGATCACTACGACAATGGCCGGTAGTTTTTCCAGGTAAGGCGCGCTGTCGCGCATATCATCAGAGGGTTTCCACAGCGGATCTTTTAGTGGCTGCCCTTCGACAATCGCCTCTTTAATCTTGGCGTTATAGCCCTTCAGGTTACGCACGCCCATCGCTGACATCAGCTTGTAACGCCGTTCCATCTCACCGACACACCAGCGCAGCGCATTGGCCGCATCTTTCATATCGGTCACCACTTCGGTCAGCAGATGCGGGATGCCTTCATAAATCGACAGCTCCAGCATCTTCGGGTCGATCATAATAAAGCGCACATCATCCGGCGTGGATTTATACAGTAAGCTACAAATCATCACGTTAACGCCAACCGACTTACCCGAGCCGGTGGTACCGGCAACCAGTAAGTGTGGCATTTTTGCCAGATCGGCTACCACCGATTTACCGGCGATATCTTTACCGAGCACCATGGTCAGCGCTGATTTTGATTCGTTAAACACCTCATCGCCAATCACTTCTGACAAACGCACAATTTCGCGGTGCTGGTTTGGCAGCTCTAAGCCGATAAAACTTTTACCCGGAATCACCTCGACCACCCGTACACTAATGGCCGATAACGAGCGGGCGAGATCTTTAGCCAGGCCGGTAATTTTACTGACTTTGACACCGGGGGCCAGATCCAGCTCAAAGCGGGTGACTACCGGCCCAGGGTGTACGCCAACGACCCTGGCTTCGACGTTAAAGTCCAGTAACTTGGCCTCGACCAACCGTGATACCCGTTCTAAATCAGCCGGATCGATGGGGTTGGTGGCTTTGTCAGGACGATCCAGTAAGGCTAATGAGGGTAACTCTTCCAGCGAATGGGTCACTTCCTGGCTATCATCTTCTTCCGGCTGCGCCACATTGTCGTCTTCCGGATAGCGCAGTAGCGGGTGCAATTCTTCCTCGGTTTCAATCTCGCGGAAGGTACGGCTGATATGGGCTGCGTCGACCGGATCATCCACAGCACTGAAGGATAACTGTTCATCGGCCAGGGTATCGACGCTGTAATAAGCCCTGCCTTCGGTGCGCTCATCCAGCGGCCGGATCGGTAACGGCTCTTTGCGTTTTAGCTCGGGTTCAGCAACAGGTGGCCAGCTAACTTGTGGCTCCAGCTCCTGTTCTGAATCCGCCCAGCTGGTATCCTGCTCCGTCACCTCGCGTTTAACCCGGCGGGCTTTTGGCGCGGGTAAGGCATCGGCGTCTGTTTCGGTAAATACCGGCTCTGGTAAAGGTTTGGCCGAAAAGTGCTGCGCCAGTTTACTAAACAGATAAAAACAGCCGGCCCCTAAGTGATCCGCAACCGTTAACCAGGAGATGCCGGTTAGCAGCGTTAAGCCGGTGGCAAAGGCGCACAGTAATAACAAACTGGTGCCGATAAAATTAAAGTAGGGTAACAGGCTGCTGCTCAGCATATCGCCCAGCACACCACCGGAAGAGAAGTAGTAAATATCGTTAAAATTCATACTGCTGATTGCAGTAGCAGCGCATAACGTCAGGATCAACCCGAAAATACGCAAGCCTAAAATCAGATAATCGAGGCTGATCAGATCTTTAAAGCGCTTAAATAGCAGATAGCCACAAAGCGCCACAAAAAAAGGCAACAGATAGGCAATCCAACCAAAGCTGAATAACAGCACATCAGCCAGCCAGGCCCCGGTGCGGCCGGCATAGTTATTAACTTGTTGTTGATAGCCGGTTTGTGACCAGCTCGGATCGGCAGGGTCAAAAGAGATCAGTGCCAGTAACATAAAAATGGCAAGCGCAGAGCATAGGATTAACCCGACTTCAAGCAAACGCTGGACACCATTTAACGAAAAAAATACTTTGCTTTGCAAATGAAAGGCCTCTAATTTCATTTTTTGCTCCGCTCCTTAAACTAACTGGCGCCAATCAGGCGCGAACGAACCGCTGTGCGGAGTGCTGAGTCTGTCTTCACTGACTTGCTTAGGTTACCAGAGCCGTCTGAAAAGTGCATCTTTCTGGCATGAATGCGGCCAGTCTAGCTAACCAAAGCTGAACGCCAGCTTAGACGCGACGTCCGGCACTTTGTGCTGCTGCTCAGGGTATCGCCACAAAACTGCTTTGTTTAACTTCTTCCATCACCACATAAGTTCGGCTCTCGCGCACACTGGGCAGCCGCAGCAGGGTTTCTCCCAACAGTTCCCGATACGCCGCCATATTGGCAACCCGGGTTTTTAATAAGAAATCAAAACTGCCCGACACCAGATGGCATTCCTGAATCTCGGTTAACTTCTGCACCGCTTTACTAAATTCATCGAAATCTTCCGGTGAGGTTTTACTCAGGGTAATTTCTACAAAGACTAACAAGGCAGCCCCCACTTTATGCGGATCAACCTGGGCGTTATAACCGAGGATAAAACCTTCCGCTTCCAGCTTGCGTACCCGCTCCAGACAAGGTGTGGGACTTAGCCCGACCCTTCTGGCCAGCTCGACATTGGCTAAGCGGCCATCCTTTTGTAATTCCACCAGAATTTTGCGGTCAATCCGATCTAACTTTTTGACGCTCTTATTTAAAGAGTACATAGCAGCATAAAATTCCAACACGAGCGCGTAAACAGGATTTTCTACTATTTTGGCGTTTTAAAACAAGCATTAATTCTGGTTTTTTATCGCTATACTGCGCAAAAATTTTACCCAAACCCAACCAAGGTGAAACTTATGATCATCGGTGTACCAAAAGAAATAAAAAACCATGAATACCGTGTCGGCATGACGCCTGCCAGCGTCCGTGAAGTCATTGGCCACGGCCACAGCGTCTTTGTTGAACACAATGCCGGTATCGGCATCGGTTTTACCGATGAAGATTATCAGGCGGCCGGTGCCACTGTGCTGAGCACGGCAGCTGAAGTCTTCGCCAAAGCCGAGATGATTGTTAAGGTAAAAGAGCCACAAGCCGTGGAGCGCGCCATGCTGCGTGACGGTCAAATTCTGTTTACTTATCTGCACTTAGCGCCGGATCCAGAGCAAACTGCTGATCTGATCAAATCAGGCGCGGTCTGTATCGCTTATGAAACGGTAACCGACAGCAAAGGCGGTTTACCGCTGTTAGCACCGATGTCAGAAGTGGCCGGCCGGATGTCCATTCAGGCCGGTGCCCGCGCGCTGGAGAAATCTTGTGGTGGCCGCGGTATGTTGTTAGGCGGTGTACCAGGCGTAGCGCCAGCAAAAGTTGTGGTGATCGGTGGCGGTATGGTCGGTACTAACGCCGCGCAAATGGCGGTAGGTTTAGGTGCCGATGTGACCGTTCTGGATCGTAGCGTAGACGTGCTACGTCGCATTAATGCGCAGTTTAACGGTGCCGTTAAAGCGGTATACTCTACTGCGGACGCCCTGGAGCAGGAAGTGTTGGCAGCTGACTTAGTGATCGGTGGCGTGCTGGTGCCAGGCGCGGCAGCACCTAAGCTGGTGACCAAAGAGCATATCAAACGCATGAAACCAGGTTCAGCTATTGTTGACGTGGCTATCGATCAGGGTGGCTGTGTTGAGACCTCTAAGGCGACCACGCACGCTGATCCAACTTATATCGTTGATGACGTCGTCCACTACTGTGTTGCTAATATGCCAGGCGCGGTACCACGCACGTCAACTTTCGCCCTGAATAACGCGACGCTGCCATTTATTCTGCGTTTAGCCAATAAAGGCTACAAACAAGCGCTGTTGGACGACCAACACCTGCTGGCCGGTTTGAACGTGTATCGTGGTAAAGTGACCAACGAGGGTGTTGCTCAGGCGCTGAACCTGCCATTCGTCGCGCCAGCCGCGGCTATTGCTGGCTAAGTTAATCCTGTGTTACCTAAGGCCGGTTCTCCGGCCTTTTTTTATGAGTGAAGTTTGGGACTGGCAGCGTCCGTTACCCCGCGCAGCGCTTATAAACTTGCTGCAAACTTATACTGACAGCGGCATTATGGCTGTAGTTTGCTATTTCGCTAAATTATTCACCGATAAAGCTATACATTCCTGCAATACCTGTTATAGTGATGTCCGGCCTGTAGTACAGACCTATGTAACAACTTGTTTTTGAAAACTTCGCTACACAGCTTCGCTTGTAAGTCATGTCCTGAAGATTCACGCACGTTTGGCCACATAAGTAACAGTCAGGCTAAAAGCGCATTTTGCGTTATTACATTTATCAAAATTTTTAGGAGTCTCTCATGGCTAAAGTAACTGGTGTAGTTAAGTGGTTCAACGCTGACAAAGGTTTCGGTTTTATCACTCAAGACAACGGCGGCGCTGACGCTTTCGTTCACTTCCGTGCTATCCAAACTGATGGTTATAAAACCCTGAACGAAGGCCAAAAAGTGGCTTTCGAAATCGAACAAGGCCAAAAAGGCCCACAAGCTGCTAACGTAACTGTTATCGGCTAATTCGATACCGAATTGCAAGAAGCCAGCCTAGTGCTGGCTTTTTTTATGGCTGCTATCCATAGCACTTATCCACAGCACTCCGGTACCGGTACGAGCTCAGATGCTGATAGATCCCCACGATTT
>NZ_LCWL01000107.1:0-10029 GCF_001441695.1 Alishewanella sp. WH16-1
AAGAGCCGGCGTTTAATCGGCTGTATCAAACCTCTGATGAATAATAAAACTACAAATCAGTCTATTGACGACCTGGCTGGATTAACGCTGTTTAAACGCTTTGAAGGTGGAGCATTGTACACCCAAGAGAACGATGGTAAATACGGCGTAGTCATTGGTGAAAGTAACATTGCCAGTTTGCTGCCACCTGAAGAGCTGGATGGCAGATGATAATTAGATAAGTAGTTCTACATCACCATCACACGGTTTTATGGCATGTGATGGTGATGTCCCAAAATGCATTTTTTTAGTTTTAAATGATATTTCTTAAATGTTCAGCCAATTTCGCCAGCGGCTCCAGTGGATAAAGGTTAATACCGGTAGATATCATTCAATATTCTGGATCTACTTGTAGATTGAAAATTTATTTTTGTTTTAAATCAGTGGTTTGAGTTTGATGTTGTTGGTGGGCTTGTTGTTTTACCCGCCAGTTTACCCACCGTTTTTCTTTTGCTTATGCTGAGCGCTATTGCTAAAAATTTGGTTCAAGCTTTAGTAAGAAATGCCTCTGTAAACGCCTCTGTAAATGCCCCTGTAAATATTGCTGGTTTAAAAACGCTTGAGGCGATTATGTTATTGCTGCAACACAATCCGCACTTAACGCGCCAGCAATTAGCCAATGTGATAGGTAAAGCGTGCTCCATTCAGTAGAGCAGTCGCTTCTTGGGTAGTTAGCTCCGCGTGGATTGGCAATAATTGTTGTTCGTCGTCTATCTTTGGCGGTCATCCTAATTGTCGCCCAACTGTTGCTCAAGCTTGTATGAGTTATATTAACTATTAGGTTGGCAATTTCTTACCTGAATGGTGCGTTCTTGTGCACCATTAGATTGACGATTTTCCGTTTTCATCTACAATTTATTACGTATTTGGTTATTTGGTGTGTACCTATGCAAAAATCTGATAAATTATTGCTCGTTTTTGCTAACGCGGTAAAGGCTGGCGGCGGTATTCATAGCGCTGCAGAGCTGGCTTTTATGTTAGGTGAGCCATACACACCTGCTTTTACGAAATTTCTGGCCGACCGGGTAAAAAAAGGTCAGCTTAGGAGAGTAGCTAAAGGGTTATACGAAAGTGTGCTAACGCCGCCAGAGCCTGAAACAGCCATTTATAAAATCATCAAAAAATTGCGCAGCGATGAACTGAGTTATATCAGCCTGGAAAGTCAGCTAAGCCATACTGGTGAGATTTCGCAAGTGATGATGGACAGGGTTACCGTAGTGACAAAAGGTAGAAGCGGCACCTTTGCCACGCCTTATGGCGTGATTGAGTTCACCCACACCAAAAGGCCTGTCGAGCAACTTGTCGCTAATCTGTATTTTGACCCTGACATTAAAATGTATCGCGCCAATACCGAACAAGCACTGACCGACCTGAAATACTGTCAGCGCAATCTGCATATGCTGGAGCATGAATAGAGAGAGGATCAGGATGTTAAAACAACAGCTTCGTCAAATTGTACAAGCGAATCCAGACTATGCCGCTATTACCCCTGTTATTGAGAAAGAGATCCTGCACCACGACATTATGGCGGTATTGATTAAGCAAGGTGCAATGCAAAGTCTGACCTTTATTGGCGGGACTTCTTTGCGTATGTGTTACAACAGTGCACGCCTATCAGAGGATCTCGATTTTAACGGTGGCCATAATTTCAAGCCGGCTGATTTCGATGGTCTGGAAGCCGACATTCAAAACTATATTCAGAACAAATATGAAACTGAGGTATGGGTAAACAAACCTGCAGCAGACAATCAGGGAGATACTGTTTCCTGGAAAATCAGTATCGTAAAAGAAGCGAACCGTCCGGACTTGCCCCGGCAAAAAATGCATATTGATGTCTGCGCCATCCCGTCATTCGACATTGAAAAAAGGCCCTTGTTAAACCATTACAATATCGTGGTACCCACCGAGGGGATTTTGGTGCCGGTGCAGTCATTGCAAGAAACGTTGGCAGATAAATTTATTGCCGTCGCTTATCGGGCTAGAAGAATTAAACCGCGAGATATCTGGGATATCGTCTGGATCAAACAACGAGGCGTAGCGCTATCAAAAGAACTGGTTGAGAAAAAATTAGCGGCAAGACATAAACATAAAGACGACTTTAGAACCGCGCTTGAGCTGCAGGTCAAAAAGTTACAGCAAGATGATGAAGTACGTGCTGATTTTAATATGGAGATGAGCCGTTTTATCCCAAGTCAGATCAAGGAACGTACGGTGGATAACCCGGAATATTGGGCTTATGTGCAGGCCGAAGTCAGTGCGATGGCATCGGAGTTACTCAGTAATGGTTCGCCCAAAACCAAGTTTGATATGGGGCTCTGAAGCTTGTCGAACGATACTAAGCATTTCTGAGTGCGTTTGATGAGGTCTGAGCTAGTACAGATTAGCCTTGCTATTCACCTCACTGTGTGAGTAGATTAGCTAGCGTATTCACCTAAATCAGGTAAGCCTGGCAACTGCGAGCTTGTACAACAAAGTGTCGTATTTTTGCTAAGCTGATACCAAGAAATGTCGGAGGTGTCTTATTCCAAAGTTAAGTTTAAAGCAACAGGTTGAGCAGCAAATTAGTCGCACTAACCAAGATGTTTTTCTGCGTGCTGATTTTGAGCAATTGGGTGGCTATGATCAGGTAGGGCGGGCACTTCGAGAGTTAGTGGCTGAGGGTAAGCTACTGAAAATTGGTTATGGCTTATATGCTAAAGCCCGGATCAGCAGCATCACAGGTAAACCTATGCTGGCATCTAACGGTGGTTTTAAGGCCGTATCAGAGCAAGCCCTAGAGCGGTTAGGTGTTGCCTGGCAGCCATCAGATGAACTTGTGCGCTACAACAAAGGTGAAACCACTCAGGTTCCTGTAAATACCACAGTTATTATAACAAGACGTTTTAACCGCAAAATTTCGTTACGTGAGATGCAGTTGCGGGTTGAGCGCGGCTCTTAGTATTGGAAGCCGCTGAGCGCAAAAGCGCCAGTGAGCGACTTTCTACAGCGACGTTTGTAGTGGCAATCGGCATATATGTTGGTGAGGGCTTTGATTTACTAAGGCTAGAGACCTTGTTTCTTGCTATGCCAATCGCCTGGAAGGGAGCCCTGGCGCAGTACGCCGGCAGGATCCACCGTGAAGTTGATGGTAAAACTCTGGTGACAATTCATGATTACGTTGATACTTATATTCCAATGCTGCAGCGTATGTTTGCTAAGCGAGAGAAAAGTTATAAAGCAATAGGGTATAAAGTGGCTTCTGATGCAGTCACTGGTAAGGAAAAATGAATTTATATCCAAGCTTATTCCTATTTGCTGAGGTGATTAATCTTGCTATTCGCCTCACTATGTGAGTAGATTGTGCAACGTATTCACCTCAATTAGTAGGAGCCTTGCCTATGTGGATCTGGCAACAACCGGATTGGCCCGGCCGTCAGCAAAATGCACCGCAAGTCTTTCGTTATGATCATGCGGCGCTGACGCCTAAGTTACGTGAACTGCACTTTTTGCAGGGCGTGCTGTTGGGCAAAATGGGTGTGCAGGACAACTCGCAGGCTGCACTGGATACCATGCTTGCCAATATCCTTACCTCTAGCGCCATTGAGGGAGAGCGTTTGAATCATAGTGTAGTGCGCTCATCATTAGCCCGAAAGCTAGGTATTGATGAGCAACAAAGCGTTGCAACGACAGCACAGTCAGATGGCCTTGCTGCCATGGTGACAGACGCTATTGGTAATTGGCAGCAGCCATTAACGCAGGAGCGATTATTACAGTGGCACGCCTGGCTATTTCCGACCGACAGTTCGCTATTACAGAGATGGCAGATCGGGCAGAGAGTGCAGGGCGGGCAGCTTCGCGGTAACGAGCCGATGCAGGTGGTCTCCGGTCGGATAGATCGCCCTAAAGTGCATTTCGAAGCACCACCACGTGAAGTTTTGGAAAGCGAGCTTAATTGCTTTATCGACTGGTTTAACCGCTCGCGGGATGATGCCAAGTTAGACCCGCTGCTACGCGCTGGCATTGCGCATTTCTGGTTTATCACACTCCATCCACTGGAAGATGGCAATGGCCGCTTGGCTAGGCTTCTTAGCGATCTAGCGCTGGCACAGGCTGAGCATCAGTCGATCCGCTTTTACGCCATGTCGGTTGCTATCCTGGAAAGGCGAAGCAGCTATTACGACATTCTTGAGCAAAGCCAAAAAGGCGATACTAATATCACTGCTTGGTTGGTTTGGTTTCTCGACACCCTGGCCGCTAGCCTAAAGCAGGCGCTGACTGATATTGAGCAAACGCTGCTAAAAACCCGGTTTTGGCAACGCTTAGACCAAACGCAACTGAATAAAGAGCAAGTTAAAGTGCTAAACCGATTGCTTGATGGTGATTTCAGTGAAGGCATCAGCAATAGCCAATATGGCAAAGTGGCCAAGGTCAGCCCGGCAACCGCCAGCCGGCATCTGGCACAGTTGGTAGAAATGGGGTGTTTGGTGAAAACTGCTGCTGGAGGGAGAAGTACTCGGTATGTGATTCCGCATTAGCGGGTTTTTTCAGATTCGTTTTGTTGCTGCGGTGGGCGTATGTACCAATTGACTCACCGTTAGCGCTTGGTCTAATTTTTGATGGTTGCAGTGCTAGGTTAAGGCTATTTGGTATTTTTGCTGAAGCAGTCGTAGAGCAAATCAGCAAATTGCTTCTCACTGAGCGTGCCTAGTACTAGGTCGACCATAGCATCTGCCATCAACTCGCGTTCTATATTTACTTCGTAATCATTCAGCGATAAGTATTCTAGGGCGACCATCAATCCGGTACGCTTATTCGCATCAGAAAGAGCGTGAGCTTGCGCGATTGCCAGTGCATACTTCGCGGCAATCTCAAACACATCGTCTAAACCCTCATAGCTGATAGCGTTATCAATTCTCGCTAACGCACCTTCAAGCTTACCCTTATCTGGAGCGCCTTTATTACCAGGCTCTGTTGATAGGATTAACGCATTTATTTCTACAACCCTGGCAGCAGGGAAGCGAATAAGGTTCATCACATATTCGCCAAGCGTTTAAAGGTATTTTTGTGCTGTGTGAGAATCAGACGCGCTTCTGAGTAAACCAAACGTTGGCCCTCTGGTGTGGTCAAGTCCAATTCTTTAATTGGTTTGATTTTAGGGCGGTTTACCGGTTCAGTAACACCGTATTTCGCTAACTTGTTTTCCATAAGTGCTACCTCAGATATTGCATGTAACAGCATTTTATATCCAACCAGAGCTTATGTCGACTGAGTTACCCTCTCGACTGGGCATCTACAATCGTACTTGCATGCTTACAGTCACTATTTAATAATCTTCAAATATGCATCATTAACCAAGGAATACAAAGCATCTTTCTCAGAGAGCTTTTTTCTCCATGCTATTTCGTTAAGCATGCGGATCTGTTCTGGCCCTAACCAAAAGTTAGCACCTTTAAGATTTTTTGGTTTTTCTTTGAATTTTTTAGCGTGGTAAGCTGAATATACTCTATTTAAATAAATTATCTTGTTATCAACATTGTTTATGCACAAGTCTAAATATGCAAATAGCAGGATGTTTTTTTCTTTGAATGTATGAAATAAACCAGTATCTGGCATTGGGCCTGAAAGGCCATAATGCGTATTCATATAGCCCATCAACCACTCAGATTCAGCTTCAGAAAATTTTTTCAGGTGATTTAACATTTTATGCTTAAATCTCCTTGCATTTTGATAGCTCGCCTTCATCAAATTTAAAAGATTAATCTTAGTACTTTCAGAAACATTCCATAAGTAAAAAAAACTATGTATCAATTTATAGCACTCATCGGCACAGCTTGGACTTCTTGGAAGTAAAAGCTTGTTATAATCAGAATGCACTAGTGCGAATAGTGATTTCTTAATCTCACCCTCTTGCATATTTGAAATGTAAAGCCATGAAAAAATACATATATGAGCTTCGTCTTTTGAAATCCAGTTTAAAAGTTCTTTATTAAAAGCGCTTTCAGCTAGGAGTTTTTCTGTTATATCCCAAAAGGATGCCTGCCTACCAGGCGAACTTCGTTTAATACTTTTTAGGATTGCATCGATTTTTTCTAATCTGACATTAAAGTCGAATTTTTTGTTGTCCTCATTCTCGTAGTTATTCGAAGGAGTCCTTAAATAAACTAAATGAAGTTCCTCGTCTGAGAGCTTATGCAATTTTTCAGATATTTCAGAAGTACTCATCGAAAAATACCAGTAAATTTTTTATAGATTTTATAGTGATTTTTATTAAGTTTTGCAATGATTTTATGCTGTTATTAGCACTGTTATAGTTAGCTGTTATTTTGATTTTTGGTTTTAAATCAATGGTTAACTCATGGTGTCGGTATATGGTTAATATTTATATGAAGGGAAAGATTACCCTGAGAGTGATGTAAAGTAATACGCAATCTACTCATGTGTTGAACAAACAACACAGGGGAAGCAAACATGTTTCAACCGAACTTCCAGGTAGCTGAGTATCCAACCAATGGCTATTGGTATGAGCCGACGTACTATGGTTATTCAGTAAACCTGAATCATGGTCCATTAATGGCCAACCATCTAGCTGCGATAAGTCGAACGTTTACCAATGCGTTTTCAGATACACCTCGAGCCTACGTTGTTAGATTTGACCTACGCTTACCGGCTGAATTCGATGTAACAGACTCGGAAGTGATAACACGTTTTTTTAATGCCTTTAGACGGTTGCTTGAAGCTGCTGATCAGGAAAAAACGAGAGAAGGTAAACGCGTTCATCCACATCGATTACGCTACTGTTGGGCGAGAGAGTGGGGTGATGAAGGGAGACCGCACTATCATGTGCTTATCATCCTGAATCATGACCGGTATCGCACCTTGGGGGCATTCAAGAATACGGATGGTAATTTAGCTGCCAGGATTAAGACTGCATGGGCTATCGCAACGGGCCAGAATTATACCTCGGTAGACAGGTTAATCCATTTCCCCAACAATCCTGAGTACCGGCTTAATCACATATCGGAGTATTACCAGCAGCAACTGCAAAATTTATTCTACAGGGTAAGCTATTTCGCAAAAGCTGAGTCCAAGGTGTTTGGCATAGGCCAGCGAACCTTTGGAACGTCATTGGGCTAAAAAGCGCTTTTTTAGAGATAATATAGGTCTGAGTTTCTACCGGTATCGCCAACCAACAAAAAAATAACCCCCAGCACAAAGGCTACCGCCGAAGCGGTAGCCGATAGCTGTGTTAAATTTCCAGTTCAACAAAGTCTTTATCAATATCCTCTTGGGTAATACCGATGTAGCGTAGCGTTACCCCTTCAGAGCTGTGGCGCAGCATTTTCATTACCCGGCCGATGTCCTTGGTGCTTTTGTATAAATGGTAGCCTCGGGTTTTACGCATGGAGTGCGTGCCCAGGCTGATACCAACATCTTCACCTATTAGTGCAAAAGCACGGCTAACATAGCGGCGTGATAAAGGCGCCGGTGGCATGTTGCCAGCACGCTGGTTTCGATACGACTGAAACAGATAAGTGTGATCGGGATACTGCCGTCTTATCCGGTTGGTAATTTCAATCGTCTTCTGGTTAAGTTTAATATTGGCTACCTTGCCGGTTTTTCCTTCCTTTAATAGCAGCCGCTCAGCTTGGATGTCTGAAAAACGGATCGACAGCAAATCTGAGATCCGCAGTGCCAGGTTTAACCCCACATTCCAGATATCGGCCATTTGTTGGCCGTAGTGCCTGTCCAGTAAGTGACTAATCAGTTTCACCGTGTCCAGGCTTTTGACCGCTTGTACCTCAGCCATAGTCAACTTCCTCTTTTCGATTAAAACGCAGT
This sequence comes from Alishewanella sp. WH16-1, assembly GCF_001441695.1. Taxonomy (NCBI): domain Bacteria; kingdom Pseudomonadati; phylum Pseudomonadota; class Gammaproteobacteria; order Alteromonadales; family Alteromonadaceae; genus Alishewanella; species Alishewanella sp. WH16-1. The sequence goes on from NZ_LCWL01000107.1 coordinate 7,858, forward strand.
TTTGAGAACTTCAGCACAGTGCAAAAAGTAACAGTGCCGGTTTATAAGGCTTTCCAAGTTCCCAAAAGACTAATTTGGGAACTTGGCATTTATGCCGTTTTGCGGTTGGTGTAAAAACTTGCCGTTGGCGCTAAATCAGCCCACGTTCTGCAAATGACACTGGCGTTTCACCCACAACGATATGGTCCAGCACTTTTACATCAATTAGCGCCAGCGCATCGGTTAACCGTTTGGTAATGCGCTTATCTGCCTCGGATGGCTCGGCCACACCAGATGGATGGTTATGCGCAAAGATCACGGCGCCAGCGTTATGCTCCAATACCAGCTTTACCACTTCACGCGGATAAACCGGTGCCGCATCAATGGTGCCGTGAAATAGCTCACAGAACTCAATAAGCCGGTGCTGGTTATCCAGCAGGATCACCGCGAAGACTTCACGCTCATGATGCGCCATACGGTATTTCAAATATTCCTTGGTGACATCGGGGCTAGTAAAGGCGTCTTTGCGAGCGTACTTCTTAGCAATTAGCGTTGCGGCTTTATCCAGAATTTCCAGTGCAGCAACGGACCATTTAACAACATCGGCAGGGGTAGGTTTTGGTGTCATGGTATATCTCCTTAAAGGCATTTATTTGCTTATGCACATAGGTGATATAGGTCTGAGATTTTTTCGATTTGGCTGCTGGCGCCTTTAAGTTAAAAAAAACGCATTAGGCACATGGTCTGGACTAATACGAGGACCTGACCATGAAACTTATCAAATTAAAAACCGTAATGGACTGCACCGGCCTGGCACGTTCAACCGTGTATAAATTTATCGCTGAAGGACGCTTTCCAAAGCCGGTGAAATTAGGTGCCAGAATGGTGGCTTGGGTGGAGAGTGAGATTCAGGAGTGGATCAAAGAGAAGATTGAACAGCGGCAGCACGTGCAAGCTAGTTAGCTTTAAAGAGAATAAGGAGAAGAAAGAAACTGATGGGTAATAAAAACAAAACCGAGCCACAAGGACTCGGTTAACCATTAGGATTAACAAAATGACATACTTTCGCACGACATATTGTTAAGGTAAAGATTATCTGCAGAGTAAGTTATTGTCAATACGAGTTAGTAAATTTTAAATTTTTGCGATTTTAGTTGGTATATCACTATGCCAGAGAAACTAGTTCTGATTTAATGATTGCAAAGATGTTTATACTCATAGTTCTGATTTGCGCCAAATCAAATCTACTAACCGGACATGGAATGAGATGCATAAAGTTCAACAAAGCTACAAGGCAAAAAATCTATCTTCATTAAAATCTTCAACCAACTCATACGAAAGTAGGAAAGTAACACGAAGCGAGTATGAATACTTAAAATTAGGCCAGGTAATGAAACGGCTTTATGGTTTAGGCTTTAAAGTTAAATGGAATAAGCCTTTAAGTAAAAGCATTTACCGTGAAATTCGAGAAAATGTGTCTAAAGACGAAATAAGCAGTCGAGATCTTTATAACGCAATTGGTTATCACGTAAGATCTATTAAGTATCTATTGAAAATGAGGCCAGGCCATGGTCGTTTTAACATCTATGGAAAAAAAGTTGACGAAGTAACATCTGAAGAGTCAAAAAATGCTTTAGGTCAGTTACTTAGCTACCATTCAGAATTCATGCGTAAAAGAAAACAAAAAAGTAGCAAAATCGCAGGAACAAAAAAGGCAGCAAGAGCAGAAAAGCGATAATGCGCTAAAACGCATGCCGCTTAACTTCATCCAAATTCGCCACCATAATCTGCTGCGCCTCCGGGCGCGCTTCAATTTTGGCTAAATCCAGGTTTAGCGCCTGCACGGCATAAGGCACCAGTGCTGAGCGTACCGAGAACACCCGCTTGCCGTGTTGCATATTGTAATCTTCGGCAATAATGGTTTTTTGATAGTCGGTTAAGCGGGAATCTGGCACCAGCACGATATCAATAGTGGTATTCCAGCGCTCATCCTGCTCTTTGGTCATCTCGGCATCGCCTTCAATGCCATTGATGCCACGAAAGCGGCTTAACACAAAATCCCGAAAATCGCGGTTCTTCTCGCAGTAGGCGCGCACATGCCAACGTAGTGGTGTGCATACAAGCGTATGCGGCGCAATAATACGGCTTTCTTCATCTGGGCTGGTAAGCGACACATAACCCATATCAATCTTT